>JACQYL010000089.1 GCA_016208165.1 Deltaproteobacteria bacterium | reverse complement strand
ACCCGGAGAACTCTCGGGAGGAGAACAACAGCGGGTCGCTCTGGCGCGAGCTTTAATGATGAAGCCGGAAATCCTTCTGGCGGACGAACCTACAGGAAACCTAGATGCTCGGACAGGAGAGCAGATGATCGATCTCCTGATCGCTTTGAATTCTGAAACGAACCTGACTACGGTGATTGTGACCCACAACGCTGCCATCGCCGAGAAGATGTTCCGTAAGGTGATGGTTGAAAACGGATTGGTAGAGGAAATATAGCGATGCCAGGCAGAATCTCGATCAGGATGGTGATGGCTGTGTCTCTTGTTTTGGTTCCCTTGTTATCCTTTGCCGCGGATGAGAATGTCCTGCTCATCCTGCCCTTCGATGTTCACAGCGAGGAGGACATGAGCCAATTCAAGCAGGGAATACCGGGCCAGTTTCAGGAACAGCTGCAGCGGGAAGGCATCAATGTGCTCGATTTGGCCTTAACTCAACGGGTGCTATCCTATTTATCCATAGAAACCATTGGAGAGGAGGAAGCGAAGCAAGCCGCGGAGTTTCTCGAAGCGCCGTATGGCATGTACGGTAGTCTTTCCTTCGTAGGAAACGTGGCCAGTCTCGATGCGACATTGGTTTCAACGAAGGAATCACGGCCTTCGATCCGGTTGTTCGCACAAGGTAAGGGCGTGGAGGACGTGCCGAAACTCGTCCGGGAGCTTTCTCCCAAGATCGTTATGTACGTATTCGGGAACAGGCGTGTGACCGAACTCGACGTCGAGGGCAACAAACGCATTGAAAAGGAGGCGATTCTCGCTGTTGTTGTAACGAAAAAGGGTTCCCTCTTTTCGCTGGAAAATACCAATAATGACATAAAAGCCATATATGAGATGGGCTATTTCGAAGACGTGCGGGTTCGAAAGGAACAGCTCGACGAAGGCCTCAAGCTCATCTTCGAGGTCAAGGAGAATCCCACCATCGTTGAAGTCAAATACGTAGGTTTGGATGAAATCAAGGAGTCCGATGCGGAAGACGCATTCAATGTGAAAGCCTACTCGATTCTGAACGAAAATAAGCTGAAGGCAGGCATGGAAAGTCTGAAGGAATTGTACCGAAAGGACGGTTACCTCAAGGCTGAGATCAGTTACAAAGTCGAGCCTGTCAAAGAGGGCGAAGTACTGGTTGTCGTTGATGTCAAGGAAGGGGAAAAGATCTACATTCGGAAAATTTCGTTCACCGGGAACAATGCTTTCGCCGCCGACGATCTGAAAGAGGTAATGGACACCTCCGAAAAAGGGATCCTCTACTGGCTGTTCAAAACCGGAAAGCTGGAAATGCCCAAGCTGGAAAACGATCTCGAAAACCTCTCGTCTTTTTACCAGAACCACGGTTATATCCGAGTCAAAGTGGGCCGTCCCGACATCAAGATTGAAGATGACGGGATTTATATCACCATACCCATTGAAGAAGGACCCCAGTACCGCTTCGGCCAAGTCAAGTTAGAGGGAGACTTCATAAAACCCGAGGAAGAATTGCGCGCCCTCCTGACCAGCAAGGAAGGGGAGGTTTACAGTCGAGAACAGGTCCGCGCCGACGTACTCGCACTTCGTGAAACATACAACAACGAAGGATATGCGTTTCCGGACGTAGATCCGATTCAGGACACGAATGACGAAAAGCTGCTGGTGAACATCAATTACCATATTAAGAAGAACAACATTATCCGGTTCGAGCGCATCAATGTGGGCGGCAACATCAAGACCAGGGACAAAGTCGTCCGTCGAGAGCTGGTCGTGTTTGAACAAGGTCTTTTCAGCGCAAAGGGATTGAGAAAGAGCTCTCAAAATCTTCAACGGCTGGATTTCTTTGAAAACGTGGATATCAACACATCCCAGGGCTCATCCGAGGACACGCTGATTCTCCAAGTGGACGTGACGGAAAAGAAGACAGGAAATCTGGCTGTTGGCGCGGGGTTCAGCTCCAATGAAGGCATAGTCACCAATTTCGAGATCCAGGAGAGGAACTTCATGGGATACGGGCAGCGTCTCGGACTGTCAGGTCAGATCGGTGGGAAATCCAGCCAGTTCTCTATAAAATTGACGGAGCCCTGGCTGTTCGACATCCCTCTGGAAACCACGGTGGGATTGTTTAAGCTTGAGCGGGAATACGACGATTTTACAAAAGACAGCTGGGGAGGCTCGCTCAGCGCAAAATACCCTTTGTACAGAGCTTGGGACGTGGACGTCTGGGGTACCTACCAGTTTGAGAGCGCCGACGTTACGGATGTGGATGAAGATGCATCCATCCTGATCCGGGACCAGGTAGGGCACCATACCACCAGCGCCGTAACCACGGGGCTGAGGCGAGACACTCGGAACCAGGTCTTTCTCACCACGGAAGGATCGGATAACTGGATTTCGGTAGAGTACGCAGGCGGTCCTCTGGGCGGAAGTTCGGGATTTGTCAAATACATCCTGAATTCGGGTTGGTACTTCCCGTTCGTGTGGGATACTTCTTTTTTCACCCGGGGCCGCATAGGATATATTCAAAGAAGCGAAGGAGAAGAACTGCTGTTGTATGAAAAGTTTTACCTCGGCGGACTTAACAATCTCCGGGGTTTTCAGGTTCGTAAGGTGAGTCCCCGGGACCCCATTACCGGAGACCGGATTGGCGGAGACAAGTTTGTCTTTTTCAACCTTGAATTCCGGTTTCCCATTATCAAGGAAGCGGCTATTTATGGCATAGGCTTTTTCGACGTGGGAAACGTCTACCCGGACGACGAGACTTACGATTTTACCAACCTCAGGCGTTCGGTGGGGGGAGGCATCCGCTGGTATTCACCGTTGGGTCCGCTCCGCTTGGAATGGGGATACAATCTCGCTCCCGAATCCGATGAAAGTACGAGCGTCTGGGACTTCACCATCGGGTACGGTTTCTGAACCGATTCCCCACACGGGTCCCGGCCATTTCGAACGCCGGGCCGATCGGAAGACAGCTAACGGCCGTCATGCTCACCATTGTAAGGGGGTTTTACGAATGAAAGCACACATGCACATCCCGATCATTATCTTATCTTTGATCTTTGGAACCGTCTTCTTGGCCGATATAGCCAAAGCCGCTGATTCGACAAAGATCGCCATAATCGATCTTCAGCAATGCCTGAACGAATCGATGGAAGGCAAGAGGGCTAAGAAGGTATTGGAAGCCAAGAACGCGAAACTCAAACTCCGCTTGGATGCGGCCCAGGGCGAATTGGACAAGCTGCAGAGCGAGATCGAGAAGCAGGGGATGGTGTTGAGCGCCGAGGTACTTCAGGAGAAAGAACGCGACCTTCGCAAGAAGCAGAGGGAGTTGAAGGACATGGTGCGAGACTTTAACGACGAAATGAAGGAAGAAGAGAACACCATGAAGCTGGAGATCTTCAAGGATCTCGATGCAGTCCTGCAAAAGGTGGCGAAAGACGGGGGCTGGGACATCATCCTCGAGAAGAGAACAGTGCTCTACTCCGTTCCGGGTAATGACATAACCGGCAAAGTGATCGAAGCCTATGACGCCCAAACCGCCAAAAAAGGCCAGTGATACGGAACCGAACATGGAAATAAGCTTGCAGCAGTTGGCTTCCATGGTGAACGGCCGGCTGGAAGGTCCTCCCGAGGCCATTGTGGTCGGCATCGCCGGAATCAAAGAGGCCAAAAGCGACCAGATAACGTTTCTGGCAAATCCGAAGTACGAAGCATTTATGGCCGATACCCAGGCGGGCGGCATTATCGTGGAAAGGCATTGGGCGGGAACCTGTTCCAGGCCATTGATCCGGGTCGATAATCCGTACCTGGCGTTTGCTCGCGCCTCCCAGTTTTTCCATAAGAAGACCTTGGCTCCTTTGGGAGTCAGCCCTCAGGCATGGGTGGACGACTCGGCGCGAATCGGGAATGATGTGTCCATCTACCCTTTTGCATACGTGGGGTCCGGGGCTCGGATCGGAGACCGAGCAGTCTTGCATCCTTTTTCATACGTCGGCTCGGAGGGGATCGTTGGGGAAGATACCCTATTGCATGCCAATGTGTCGGTTCTCGAACGGTGCTCGGTGGGATGTCGGGTGACGATCCACAGTGGGACGGTAGTGGGAAGCGACGGTTTTGGATACGCCAGGGACGGCGACGAGTATGTTAAAATACCGCAGGCGGGAATCGTTCAAATCGACGATGACGTTGAAATCGGGGCCAATTGCGCTATCGATCGGGCCACTACGGGCAAAACGTGGATACAAAAAGGAGTCAAGATCGACAATCTGGTTCAGGTGGCGCACAATGTGGTTGTGGGAATGAATACGATTCTGGTGGCACAATCGGGGATATCGGGCTCCACGGAGATCGGGAACAACGTTCAGATTGGCGGGCAGGTCGGCATAGTAGGACACGTTCGAATAGGTGACCGCGTAGGTATAGCCGCCCAGAGCGGCGTCACCCGATCGATCGAGGATGGTTCCATTGTCAGCGGAACACCCGCCCTTCCGCATCATAACTCCCTTCGTGCGGTGGCGCTGATCCCAAAACTGCCAAACCTTTTCAAGAGAATTCAGAATCTGGAAGCCCGGCTTAAGCAACTTGAAGATGGACCTTCGGGAGGTTGACCATGCAGTTACCGATGGGCATGAAGGAAATCTGGGAGGTGCTGCCCCATCGCCCCCCTTTTTTGTTGGTGGACAGAATCGTGGAATTGGAACCGAACAAGCGCGTGGTGGGAATTAAGAGCGTTACCATCAACGAGCCGTTTTTTGCGGGTCATTTTCCCGGCAACCCGATCATGCCCGGGGTACTGATCATCGAGGCCATGGCCCAGGTAGGCGGAGTTCTTGGGGCTGTTTCCATGGGCGAGGAGATGTACGGCCATGAAATGTTTTTTATGGGAATGGACAGGGTCCGTTTTCGAAAAGTCGTTATACCCGGCGATCAACTCCTATTTGAACTGACCATGCTCAGGGGTGGGCCCAAGCACCGGGCGTGGAAATTAGGAGGAAAGGCTTTCGTCAGCCAGGAATTGGTGGCGGAAGCCGAGCTGACGGCACTCATCGGAGGGAGTAAATAGATCTATGAGCATACATGCGACGGCCATCGTCCATCGAGACGCGGAACTCGCCTCCGATGTCAGTGTCGGACCTTACTCCATCATCGAGTCCGGAGTTCAAATCGGATCCGGAACGGAAATTGGTCCTCATGTTGTGATCAAGCCGTACACAACCATCGGGAGAGGCTGCAGAATCTACCAGTTTGCCTCCATCGGAGAGATCCCTCAAGACCTGAAGTTCAAAGGCGAAAAGTCCTATCTGGTGATCGGCGACAACAACCAGATTCGTGAGTACGTCACCATGAACCGTGGAACCGAGGGCGGAGGGGGCATCACCAGGATCGGCAACAACAATCTGTTCATGGCGTACGCTCATGTGGCGCACGATTGCAGCATAGGAAATCATGCCATCCTGGCCAATGCAGCAACTCTGGCCGGACATATCCAAGTGGCGGACTACGCGAGCATCGGCGGGCTCGTGGCCATCCATCAGTTCGTGCGTGTCGGAGAGCATGCGTTCATTGGGGGTAAGTCCGCCGTTACTTTGGACATTCCCCCGTTCATGCTCGCCTCCGGCGACCGCGCCACTTTGCATGGAGTGAACACAACAGGATTGAGCAGGAGAGGATTTTCGGACGAAATCGTTCAGGCGCTCAAGAAAGCGTATCGCATCCTCTTTCGGTCCGGGTTGAAGCTTGCGGAAGCCATGGACAAGGTGAGAGAAGAGCTGGGAGGCATACCGGAGATTGAACGTTTGCTGGACTTCCTGAATACTTCCGAGAGAGGAATAACGAGGTAGTGGCCGGGAAACCCATCGGATTGATCGCCGGAAATGGTCAGTTTCCCATCATGTTCGCCCAATCGGCTCAACAGCAGGGACGGTGCGTGGTGGCCGTGGCGCATGAAGGCGAAACGCTGCCGGAAATCGAGGAGGTCGCCGATCGCGTCACATGGGTTAAGCTGGGTCAGTTGGGTAAAACCATAAGGACGTTCAAGAACGCCGGGGTCGCGGAAGCGGTCATGTGCGGTGGAGTCACGAAAAGCAAGATGTTTACCCGCGTATGGCCGGATTTTCGTGGGGCCGCGTTTTGGTTCAAGTTGAAGCACCGGCACGACGACAGCATGTTGAGGGCCCTGGCCAGAGAATTTGAGGAAGAGGGAATTCAGATTCGGGAATCCACCTTGTACGTGCCGCACCTGTTTGCCAATCCCGGATGCTATACCCGCAGAAAACCGTCCAAACAGGAACAATTAGACGTGGATGCCGGCCTGCGCATCGCCAAACGGATCGGGGAACTGGACATTGGACAGGCCATCGTGGTGCGAGACGGAGCGGTGGTCGCTGTGGAAGCTATGGAAGGAACGGATGCCATGATCCAGAGAGCGGGCGTACTCGCGCGACGCAACGCGGTTGTGATCAAAGTCGCAAAGCCCGGACAGGATCTCCGCTTCGACGTCCCTTCCGTGGGTGTTGGAACCATAACGGCCATGGCCGACGCGGGCTGTTCCGTTCTCGCCGTGGAAGCAGGAAAAACGCTCATCTTCGAGCGAGAACGTATGGTGCGAGAAGCCGACAGTCGAAACATCTGTATATTGGGCTGCGAATGTCCGCCGGACATATTGAGCGACATATAGAGGACGATTTGGAGCGAAACAAAAACGGGAAAAAGCATGGCGACCACCCTCTCAAAGTGGGCGTGGTGGGTGTCGGCTATCTGGGCAAATATCATGCTGAAAAATACGCGGCCATGCCGGATGTGGAACTGGTGGGCCTGTCCGACATATCCGAAGAGAGGTGCGGCCCCCCCTCCCAAAAGTATGGCGCCGTCGCGTGCACCGATTACAGGGACCTCCTGGACAGGGTCGATGCAGTGAGCATTGCCGTTCCCACGATAGAGCACCACAGGGTGGCCCGTGATTTTCTCTTGCGCGGCAAAGACGTACTCATCGAAAAGCCCATTACTCGAACGCTCGAAGAAGCGGACGAACTCATTGCGCTTGCGAAAGAAACGGGAGCATTTATCCAAGTCGGCCATCTCGAGCAGTTCAATCCGGCCGTGGTGGCATTGCGGCAGGAACTCACCACTCCGATGTTCGTGGAGTCCCACAGGATAGGCCCGTTCAAGGAGCGTGGAACCGACGTGGACGTGGTGCTGGATCTTATGATCCACGATCTGGATATCATCCTGTGTTGTGTGAATTCCGAACTTACGGCCATGGACGCAGTGGGGGTGCCCGTCATCTCTCCTCAGGTGGACATTGCCAACGTTCGACTTAATTTTGCCAATGGATGTGTGGCCAATGTAACCGCAAGCCGCATCTCGTTCAAAATGCTTCGAAAAATCCGAATCTTCCAACCTAACGCGTACCTGACCGTTGATTATGCCCAACGCGAGCTTACGGTAATCCAAAAGAAGCCGGGCGGTAAGGAGTTCGACCTGTCGCAGATCTCCGGGAAGACGCTTCGGTTCGACGATGTGGACCCCCTGGAAGAAGAGCTGAAGGCCTTCGTGCAGTGCGTCAAGACGCGGACCATCCCTTTGGTCGACGGAACTAGAGCCCGTGAGGCGCTTCGTTTGAGCCTGGACATTACCCGCCTGATCTCCTCTAAACTTGAATCTCTGTCCTCGGTCTGAAAGGTTCCGGAGAATCCGTTTGAAAAATAGGATCTTGATTGTGGCCGGCGAAGCTTCCGGGGATAAGCACGGCGCCAAGCTTGTCCGAGAGATCAAGCTGTCGGCTCCCGAGACCCATCTCTACGGCATAGGTGGAACCGCCATGCGCGCGGAAGGTGTAGACACCTTTATCGACAGCGGAAATCTCGCAGTAATCGGGCTTTGGGAGGTCGTTCATAAGATAGGGATGGTCTGGAAAGCCTTCCAGCGAATTCGCCATGAGTTCCTGACTCATCCTCCCGATTTGGTGATTCTTATCGATTTCCCTGATTTCAATCTCAGAGTCGCCCACATGGCGAGTAAGCGCGGAATTCCAGTGGCGTATTATATAAGCCCTCAGGTTTGGGCCTGGCGAAAAGGCAGGGTAAAGCAAATCGCACGTTGGGTGCGTAAGATGTTGGTCATTTTCCCGTTTGAAGCGACGTTTTACAAGCGGCACGGGATCCGGGCCGAATACGTGGGGCATCCTCTGTTGGACGAACCAATGGAGCGCATGGAACGGGAAGAGGCTTTGCGTTTCCTGAACCTCGATCCGAATCACAGATACGTCGGATTGTTGCCCGGTAGCCGGCGCAGCGAGATCCGCCTTATGTTTCCGAATATCCTTCGAGCGGGAGCTCTGATTCACAGGAAGTTTCCGGACACCCGATTCATCGTACCGGTAGCCAGCACTCTGAAAGAGACGGACCTGGCCCCGTACCTGAAGCGATTCCCTATCCCGGTTTCCTTGGTCACCGGCCGATTTCAGGCAGCCATGCGCTCCATGGACGCAGCCATTGTCGCTTCAGGGTCGGCTACTCTCGAGACAGCCATGCTGGACGTCCCCATGTGTATTGTGTATCGTGTATCTCCCATAACGGCCCTGGTGGGAAGATTCGTTATTAACGTGGACTACATCGGCATTATCAACCTGATCGCAGGGAGACAGGTGGCTGTGGAACTGATCCAGAATAAAGCCACTCCCCAAAGAATGGCCCGGGAAATCGAGTTTCTCTTGAACGACCCCGAACGCTGCAATCGCATGAGAGCAGACTACCGCGAGATCCGTGTCAAACTCGGAGACAGCGGAGCTTCCCCCAAGGCGGCCCGACACATTTTGGAAATCCTGCAAGCAGGAGCAGCCGCGTGAGCAACCTTAGACGAATCTTCGCGTACATCAGGCCATATTGGGTTCGACTGCTATGGGCCATGCTTTGCATGTTGATGGTGGCAGGCCTCACTTCCCTGATGGCGTTTATGGTCAAGCCCGTTATGGACGAGATTTTCGTGAACAAACGGCTGGACATGTTGAAATGGCTTCCACCGGCCATTTTCTTAATATTCCTTGTTAAAGGCGCTTTTACGTTTGGAAGCACCTATTTGATGAACCATGTTGGTCAAAAAATCGTGGCCGACTTGAGGGAGTCTCTTTACGCGCATCTCCAAACGCTCTCTCTCGGCTTTTTTGATCGGAACCAATCGGGTGTGTTGATCAGCCGTATTACCAATGACGTCAATCTGATCCAGGGAGCCGTTTCCCAAGCGGTCACCGGAATGCTTAAGGAGGTTTTCACAATCATTTCGCTGGTCGGAGTCATCTTCTACCGCGATTGGAAATTGGCCAGCATCGCTATCATTGTCTTCCCCGTGGCCATCTATCCTCTGAGTAAGTTTGGGATACTTATCCGTCGCATCAGCCGTCTAACCCAAGCCACCATGGGCGCGATCACCTCACACCTCCAAGAGACCATATCCGGAAATCGAGTCGTCAAGGCATTCGCAACGGAAGGATATGAAACAAAGCGTTTCAACGCCAACAACCAGGAGCTGTTCAAGCTCATCGTCAGGGAAATCCGGGTTCGCGCCATCTCTTCGCCCATTATGGAGTCCTTGGGAGGACTTGGAATCGCATTTATCGTGGGTTGGGGTGGATATAACGTAATCAAAGGCTACTCGACGCCGGGCACTTTCTTTTCCTTTATCACGGCTCTCTTGATTCTTTACGATCCGATCAGAAGACTCAACGGCGTCAATGCAACCGTCCAGACCGGTCTGGCCGCCGCCGCCCGGGTCTTCGAAATACTGGATACGGTACCGGAGATACAAGATCGTGAAGGAGCCCGACATCTGGCCCCGTTCAGCCGCTCCATCGTGTTCGATAACGTATACTTCGGCTACGATGGAAATCCGGTGCTGAAAGGCATCGATCTCCAAGTGCACGCGGGAGAGGTGCTGGCTGTGGTTGGATCCAGCGGAGGAGGCAAAACTACTCTGGTCAACTTGATTCCCAGATTCTATGATGTGGTGAAAGGCCGTATCGAAATCGACGGAGTCGACATCCGGGATGTCACCGTATCGTCCCTGAGAAGTCAGATCGGCATTGTCAGTCAGCAGACCATCCTGTTTAACGATACGGTTTACAACAACATCATATACGGGAGCCCCGAAAAGAACGAAGCGGAAGTCATAAGGGCCGCAAAACAGGCTTACGCCTATGATTTCATTAAGCAACTTCCGAAGAAGTTTGACACGGTCATCGGCGATCAAGGCGTCCGGCTTTCGGGGGGAGAACGTCAGCGGCTTTCCATCGCGCGCGCTTTATTAAAAGACGCACCCATCCTTATTCTGGACGAAGCCACCTCCTCCCTGGACTCCGAAAGCGAGTCGGAGGTTCAGGAGGCTCTGGAAAACCTGATGAAAAGCCGTACGACACTCGTCATCGCGCATCGGCTTTCCACCGTTCGAAACGCGGATCGCATTATCGTGCTGGCCGGAGGGCGTATTGCGGAAGAAGGGCGGCATGATAAACTGATGGTCAACAAGGGGGAGTATTTTCGACTGTACCAACTTCAATTCCAGGGGAAAGTAACTCCGCTTCAAAATGGGGAACAGCGGACCTCGAAAAAGGCGGTGGTATAGCCGGGGAGCGAACCTGTCTGAATGTCATGTACCTGCTCTATGATGTCATTTTCACACTGTGCCTGCTCGTAAGTGGTCCCGTGCTCCTGGCGCGAATGGCCTTTAGACGAAAGTATCGGGAATCCTTCTTCGCCAAACTGGGCATCTGGCCGGGAAGGTTGCGAAGGCGGATTCGGCGCTTGGACAGACCGGTTTGGATCCACGCCCTCAGCGTCGGGGAACTGATTTCCGCTCTGCCGCTTGTTCGTCTTTTCCATTCTGAACATCCTGATATTCCTTTGGTGGTTTCCACCAGTACGGAGACCGGTCAAGCCCTGGCTCGATCGAGACTCGAGGGAGTGGCCGGCGGTGTTTTTTACGCCCCTCTGGACGTACGCCCCGTAGTTAGAAGTGTCGTTTGCAGAATACGACCAAGAATGTTCTTATTGGTTGAGACCGACCTCTGGCCATGCCTGCTGGACATACTGGAGAAGGAAAACGTACCTTCGGCTTTTGTAAACGTCCGGATATCGTCAAGATCCGCAAATCGGTATCAGCATATCCGCCCCTTGATGCGGAGGATCTTCCGTTGCTTTTCTTTCATTGGAGCGCAAACGGAAGGGGATGCGAGACGACTGGGACGCATCGGAGCTCCTCTGACCCGCGTTCAGGTGACCGGTAATCTGAAGTTCGATATCCGGCCGGAGCCGCTTTCGGATGGCGAACGACGCGCGTTCGCCAAAGATCTTGGGTGGGTTTACGGTAAGCAACCGATCATTGTGGCGGGTAGCACCCACGCCGGTGAAGAACGCCTGCTTTTTCGGGCCCTCGCCAGGCTCCGGAAATCATCCCCGAACCTGGTCATGCTCGTGGCGCCACGTGACCGAGAACGGTTCGATGCGGTACACGAATTGGCCGCTGGAATGGGTTTCGACCCTGTGGTGAGTTCTTCCAAGCCTAAAGACGCGCATGCGGTCGTGGTTTTGGACGTTTTCGGACAGTTGTCCCGCGCATATGCCATTGCCTCGGCGGCCTTTGTGGGAGGCAGTCTCGTTCCCCAGGGCGGCCATAATTTGCTCGAGCCCGCGGTCCACGGCATTCCGGTTCTTTTCGGTCCCCACACAGAGGATTTTCGAGATATGGCGGAAGAAATGGAGAACGAAAAAGCCGGATTAAGAGTCAGGGACGAAAACCATCTCGTAGATGTTCTCGAAAAACTGCTGAGAGATTCGACTCTGAGGAGCGAACTGGGGGAACGAGGAAGACGATTTTGCGTCCGCAATCGGGGCGCCGTCAAGAAGACTTTGGATCATATTGGAGCGTTGTCTTGATGCTCGAACGCGCCTGGTCGAATCAGAAACCGGCTTGGCATCTTGCTATTGTGCGTGCGATACTGTATTCCCTCAGTTGGCCGTACCGGTTGGGAACCCGGATCGACCGTTTTTTGTACGACTCCGGTTTTCGCAAAATCAGAAAACTACCGGTTCGAGTAGCCTGCGTAGGCAACATCAGTGTGGGCGGATCCGGCAAAACACCCTTCTGCGCTTTCCTGGCTCGAGGCCTGTCGGCGAGAGGCGAGAGAGTCGTGCTCATCAGCAGGGGTTACCGACGGCAAAACAGAGACAAGGTGCTCATCGTATGCCACGGAAGTGATGCCGGAGGCGATGTATGCCGAGCCGGCGACGAGCCCGCTCTTTTGGCGAGGAGGTCCGGCAGTCCCGTTGTGGTCGGGGCGGACCGGGTGGCTGCCGGCGAGCTGGCCCTCCAAAAATTTGATCCCGACTGGCTCGTTTTGGACGACGGATTCCAACATAGGCGGCTGGGCAGAGACGTGGATATCGTCCTTTTGGACGCCGGTCGCTGCATAGAAGAGGAGCATCTGCTTCCCCGGGGGCCTCTGCGAGAGTCGATCTCCGGATTGAAGAGGGCCCACATGATTGTCCTCACGCATTGGAGAGAAGACCGGGTCTGCCGGAGGAATTGGGATTTCTTGAAAAGCACGATGAACAAACCCATGTTCCGGGCTGTACATAAGCCCGCCGCGCTCCTGAACGGCAATGAGATCATGGACCCCTCAGTCCTTTCCGGAAAGAGAGTCCTGGCTTTTTGCGGTCTGGCCAATAACGAGTCCTTCCTGGAAACGATCGAGCACCTGGGAGCCCGGCCCGTCTGCTTTTTGGGATTCCGTGATCATCCCAGGTATTCTTCGAGGGACGTTCGACGAATTACGAGTCTCGCGGCAACGCATGGAGCCGAAGCCATAGTAACCACGGAAAAAGATCTTATGAATCTGCAACACCTTGTCCGGCCTGATTTCAGACCTCTTGTGCTTTGTATAGAAATGCGATTGATAGAAGATGAAGATGCGTTCTGGCTATCCTGGAATCAGATTGCAGAGGATGTGGTTTGGAAGTGAAATCGAAGGGCGTTCCCAGGGGACGTCAATCGCCTATTAAACGCGTCGACCATCCCATCAGGGCCGTGCTCAATGCACTGGGCAGGCTGGATGCTTCAAAATCGCGGACTCTCGGCAAGTGGTTCGGCCGGCTCTGGTTCGCGACCGCACCCCGCAGGTATGCCTTGGCCGTTCGAAACATACGATGTTCTTTTCCCGAAATGGGCAATAGCGGATTTGCTCGGCATATGGCGCGCCAGGCGTTTGAAAACATCGGCCAGACCATATTCGAGGTCTTCAGGCTGGGCGCCCTGGAACCGGAACGCCTCCTTGAATGGGTGAAGTTCGAGGGCATTGAACACTACGAGAAAGCCCTCGCCAGAGGTAAGGGAGTACTTTTACTCACCGCCCACCTCGGCAATTGGGAGCTTTTGGCCTTGACATTCCCCCTGGTGAAGGAACCGGGAATTGCCATCGCACGACCCTTGGACTTCAAGCCGGTAGATCGTTACATGGAAGCCTTGCGCAGCTCCACCGGCAATCAGGTGCTTTCCAAGGACGGCTCGATCAGATCCGTTCTCAACGCCCTGAAAGAAGGAAAAAACGTCGGCGTACTCCTGGATCAGAACACGTCGCACCGCGAAGGCGTATTCGTTCCCTTTTTCGGCCGACGAGCCTGCACCAATCGAAGCATTGCTTTTCTGGCCTTAGCCACCGATTGCGCGGTCGTTCCGGCATACGACAACCGACTACCGTCGGGCAGGCACGTGATCTCTATTTGGCCGGAGCTGGAATTACGCCGATCCGGAGACAAAACCAGAGACATCGAGGACAATACGGCGCTATTCACCCGAATCATCGAACAAATGATTCGAAAGAATCCCGGACAATGGTTATGGATGCACAATCGATGGGCTCAGAAGCCCTGGAGTCCATGGCCTCGACGATCGATATAGATGTGTTGAATCAAACCGAAGGCATAGAACGGGTTCTGGTTCGAGGTGCGAATTGGGTGGGGGATGCGGTGATGACCACACCCGCCCTGGCCCAAATACGCCGAAATCTTCCCCACGCTCGAATCGATCTTCTCGTCGTACCCTGGGTAAAGGATATTTTTCTTCACCACCCTGATGTGGACCGGGTAGTCATCTACGATCGGAATCAACGGCACAAGGGAATCAGAGGGAAGTTGGCGTTGTCCGCTCGACTGAAAGCCGAAAGGTATGATCTTGCCATTTTGTTTCAAAATGCATTCGAAGCGGCTCTCATCGCTTTCCTGGCGGGCATACCTCGGCGTGCGGGCTACGACACCGATGTTCGCGGCCCCCTGTTGACACACGCCGTCCACCTCAGATCCCAGGATAAACAGGTTCATCAGACAGATTATTACACGCGCATGCTCGATCGGTTGGGGTTCCGCACGGATAATCCGCCTCTTTCGATTCGGGTGGACCCGCCGGCTGAGAAGCGGGTGGCCGAAACCATCGCAGTTTCAAAACGGAGCCACACGGGCCCGATCGTTGTTATTGCGCCGGGAGCCACGTACGGATCGGCGAAAATGTGGCCTCCGGCCTATTATGGTCGGTTGGTCCAAAAGATTCGTGCTGAATGGAACGGATGGGTCATCCTGCTGGGCAGCGGAAGTGAAAAGGATATCTGTGGATATATAGCGGAATTTGGAGGCGACAACGTGCTGGACTTGAGTGGACGCGCCCCTCTTTCCGAAGCCGTCGGCTGGATCGACGCCTCCGATATGGTCATAAGTAACGACTCGGGTTTGATGCATGTGGCCGCCGCCCTGGGTAAACCTCAAATCGTCATGTTCGGCCCCACCAACGAGAGTACAACGGGTCCGGCCAACTCCAGGGCCCGAACGCTCAATCTTCACGCCGACTGCGCCCCCTGCATGAAGAAACGCTGTCCAACGGACCATCGATGCATGAAGGGCATCGGTCCGGAGGATGTGTTTCGGGAGGCGGAATCCCTGAGGGAGCGTCATTGCTAGTGCCAAATCCTCGGAACATCCTTTTGGTCAAACTGAGCGCGGTTGGCGATGTAGTCCACTGTCTGCCTGTCTTGGCCGCGTTAAAGAGGCATCTTCCGAATAGTCGAATAGAATGGTTGGTTGAAGAATCGGCAGCCGAATTGCTGCAAGGGCATCCGCTATTGGATCGCCTCTGGATCTCTCACAGAAAGTCTTGGCTTTCCGATATCGGAAAGGGGCGTCGAAAAGCCTTGCTGGAAGCATGGCGCTTCGCAACGAGGTTGCGCGAACAGCGGTTTGATCTTGTCTTGGACTTGCAGGGACTGTATAAAAGCGCGGTCTGGACCCGATGGGTAAGAGGTAAGCGAAAAATCGGATGGAGCGGCACGAAAGAACTCACCGGGTTTTCCCTTACGGAGACCATCGGGCCGGAAAACTTCCGTCTTCACGCGGTGGACAGGTATCTGGATTTTATTCGATACCTTGGATACGATCCGGGGAAGCCCGAATTTTCCATACCCATTCATCGTGAAGACGAAGAACGGGTGTCGATGATCGTTCAGGAAGCGAATCCCGGAAACAAAGATCTAATCTCCTTGAATCCTGTAGCCAAGTGGCATACTAAACTATGGAGCCAAACATCTTTCGCCCGCCTGGCGGACATTCTAATGGAGGAACTGGACGTCGTTTTGGCCTTCACGGGAGGTCTTGAAGATCGAACCTACGTGGATGCCATTCGCTCGGAGATGAAAAAGAACGCAATGAATCTGTGCGGACGGACCAATTTGAGGGAGTTGGCCTGCCTGTACGGCAGGAGTCGTCTAGTCCTGAGCACGGACACCGGTCCGATGCATGTGGCGGCGAGCGTCGGGACGCCTGTAGTAGCCTTGTTCGGGCCCACGGACCCTGATCGCACGGGGCCTTACGGAGCAGCGCATCGTGTCGTGTGCTCGGATGTGGAATGCCGTCCCTGCTTCAAGCGAACCTGCGATCACGGATCTTGCATGAACCTCATCACTCCCGAGCAGGTATTTCGGGCCGTCACGGAGACCTTGACATCCCAATGAAACCCATCGTGAAAATACTGCACACCGAATGGTCCCGTGGCTGGGGCGGCCAGGAAATACGCATTATCGCCGAGTGCCGAGCTTTCATCGATAAGGGCTACCGCATGGAAATAGCTTGCAAGTCCGGCAGTCGAATCATGAAAGCGGCAAAGGAGCACGGCATCACGGTTCATCCGTTCCCTTTTCTGTCCCCACTGGATGTACGCACTGTTCTTCTTCTAGCCCGCTTCCTGAAGAAGCATCATGTGGACCTGGTCCATACACACAGCTCGGTCGATAGTTGGAATGCGTCCTTGGCCGGCAGACTGGCCGGCGTTCCGGTCGTGCGTAGCCGGCATCTTTCCGCGCCCATAAGCAAGAGCGTATTCTCGAGACTGCTGTACATGGGATTGGCGGACCGCGTAATTACCAGCGGCCAGGTCATTAAGGATCGGATGATCCGGAAAAATCGGTTCAATCCGGCGCGCATTGTCTCCGTACCTGCCGGAGTGGATGAACGTCGGTTTCGTCCGGTTTCGGATGCGGAGCCGGTGCGAAGAGAGTTTGGCCTTTCGCCCGATGATTTTGTATTGGGAATCGTTGCCATCCTCAGAAGCTGGAAAGGTCATGAAATTCTTTTGGAGGCCTCCAAGCAACTCCTCGGGCGGATTCCCAACTTGAAAGTCATGATCGTCGGTGACGGCCCATACAGGGAAACACTGGTGAACCGGACTCGTGACCTTGGACTCGAGTCCAGGGTCATATTCACCGGTTTCAGGAAAGATGTGCCCGAACTCCTGGGAGCCATGAACGTGTTCGCTCTTCCTTCCACCCAGAACGAGGCCACTTCGCAGGTGATCCCGCAGGCCATGCTTGCAGGCGTGCCGGCGATCGCTTCCTCGGCCGGGGGGCTGGCCGAAGTTATTGACCAAGGGCGCACCGGATTTCTGGTCCCGCCCAATGATCCGAAATCCCTGGCGGAAGCAGTGTATTCTGTTTTCAGTCGTCCGGAAGAGGCCGCCGGGATGGCCAAGGCCGCCCGCGAAGCAGCGCTGGAAAAATGGACCTTCAGCGGCATGATCGGGAAGACGGAAGCGGTGTATCAGAGCATTTTAGATCATCGTTGAACGTTGTCTGATGTTGAATACGGTTTTGGGGCGCCTGTCCGAGCCATGGGACGCCATCGGGATGCTTCATCCGGATTCGAGACTTAATCCCCCCCATGCCGATGCCGGATAAAACAGACGCACGCGTGCGGCTTCTTACGCCCTGAACTTTTCGCAACCTACAGGCATAACGGACCACGGATTCGACCATATCAACGCATGATAAGGAACACGTCATGGCTATCCGTAAGGAATTGCTTGAAATCCTCGCGTGCCCCAAGTGCAAGGGACCGCTGACTTTGACGGAATCGGGAAACGGGCTGCTTTGCCCGACGTGTAAGCTCCTGTATGAAATCAAAGACGACATCCCGATCATGCTCATTGACCAAGCCAAGCCTGTCTCCTAGCGGGTCCGCTTCAGGCACGAAGAAACCCGTCGCAACATTCTCGGGGAGAGTTCCCTTGAGCACAGATGTATCCGGCCGTTTGGCCGGTTTAAATCCGGTCCTGTCCGTTGGAAGGGTGGTTTTCGCTTCCACGTTGATGGTGACGCTACTGATCGACATGACGTTCTTGCGAGACCTGTGTCTTGGAGGACTTGCAGTCCTGTTGATTATAGAATCCGTGAAAAGACGCACCCTGTCGCTTCGCTCGACGCCACTCGATCTTCCTCTATTGCTTTACACACTGGCGGCTCTGCTCTCGCTGCTGTCCGCTACGGATCCCGCCTATTCCTTCGTGGAAATTCGTGGCGAAATCTTTCGAAACGTTTTGCTTTTCTATCTCCTTGTGAACAGCCTCCGTTCTGAACGGGAGGTGATTCCCGTATGCTGCGCCTTGTTAGGTATAGGAATCGTAGTGATGGCGTACGGGATATTCGACTTCTTCGGGCACGACGGGTCCCTCGTCAGTGTGGTGCCTTATCGGGCCGAATCGTTCTTTCATGATTTCCAGTACTACGGCACCATGCTCATCATGATTTCGCCTTTCTTCCTGATGTTGTCCCTAATAAAGAGGAAATGGTACACGATTCTGCCTTCGCTGCTGGGCGCGGGAGCTCTCGGCTTCTCCGTTTACATTACGCACGTGCGATGGGTCGGGATTGTCTTTTTATTGCAGTTGATCCTCATCGCATTTGTGATGTTCCCTCGAAAACGAGTCCTGCTGCTGATCAGCCTGGGCGTTATCGCTCTAACGTTGGCCGTGCCAAAGCAATTCTGGCGCCACGATTTGAGTATGTCCACGGTGAAAAGCTCCACCCATGCACGTGTGATTCTGTACACGTTTTCCCTGGAAAAAATCGCAAAGCATCCGTTCAAGGGAATCGGCTTCGGGAGGCACTCGTTCGGGAAAGCGTATCCGGAGTTCGTGGATAAGTATCTGGTAACCATGTGGCATGCACACAATCTTTATCTGAATGCTCCCTTGCAGATGGGCATCCTAGGCCTCGTGGCTTTGCTTTTTCTGTTCTATCGGATCCTCCGGACATGGTGGCCGAAGCCGGCTGCCGAAGAAAGAAGCGTATTCGCAAGGTACTTTCATTACGCCGTGTTCGTAATGGCTGTGAGCTTTTTTTTCAGGCATCTTGCCGACGACCTGTTTGTGGATATCCCACTAAACCTGTTCTGGGTTTTCTTGGGTGTGTCCTATTGTCTTCTGCCGACTAGCTCTCTTCCCGCCGAGGCGCCCGACGTACATTGGAATGAACCATCGTTCCCCCACGAGCCGGATCGTATCCGGGTCATGTACGTGTTCGCCGCCTTGCCGGTAGGAGGCGCGGAAAAGCTGCTGTATTCCGAACTGCAGGGGATGGATACCCGTCGATTCCAGCCCATGGTTTGTTGCCTCAGCAAGAAGGGGCCCATGGGCGAGCAGATTGAAGCTTCGGGAGTTCCCGTGGTGGCCTTGAATCGCATGAAACACAAGCGATTCGATCTGCAAATGATTCGTATTCTAAAAGACCTCATGCTGCGGGAGCGGATTCAGGTCGTCCACACACACCTTTACGACGGAGGCAGATACGGGCGTCTGGCCGCCTGGCGTTGCGGAGTACCGTGTGTGGTGGCCACGTTTCATAACGTATATGTACGTCGCCGTCCGAGAATTCATCTGATCAATCGCATGCTGGGGCACATTACCGACAGGATCATTGCCGTGTCCAGTTCGGTGAAAAACGATTTGATACGATTCGACCGGCTGCCTCCGGAGAAGATACAGGTGTTACACAACACCATCGACCTCAAGGCGTTTCAAGAACCATACGACCGGCAAGCCGTTCGGCGAGCATACGGCATCAATGATACGGACATCGTCGTGGGGTGGGTGGCCCGATTGGCAAAGCAAAAAGGCCATGGGTTTTTATTCGAAGCCATCCAATTGATGTCCGAATCTTACCCCAACCTTCGGCTCTTGCTCGTGGGAGACGGCCCCCTGAAACAGTGGTTGGTGGAAAAGGCCCGGGATCTGGCAATCGAAGAACGCGTTGTTTTCACCGGCACCAGCCATCAGGTTCCTGAACTGATGAGCGCCATGGATGTGTTCGTCTTGCCGTCTCTCTGGGAAGGCTTGCCCCTGGTGATTGGGGAGGCTATGGCCGCCGGTGTTCCCGTGGTCGGAACGGACGTGGGCGGCGTGGGCGAGTTGGTCATTGACGGCGAGACGGGCTATCTGATCCCGCCGGGGCAGCCTCAAGCGATTCGTGAAGCCGTGGAATCGGTATTGGAGCAACCGGATCGCACACGAGTCATGGTGGAAAATGCCAGAAAACACGTAGAGAAGCTCTTTTCAACCTCTGATCATACGAGTCGCCTCCACGATCTGTATATGGAGATTCTCTGTTCAAAAGGCTTTCACCGTCCCGATGCGGAATGCACAGACGGACCCTAAACGATACGCCTTCAACGCCTATGAACCTCAGTTATATCACCCGGGATTTCTGGGCCGGCGCCGAAGAAACGAATGTACCAAGGGCCTTAGCGGAGGCGTTTGTCCAAAGGGGCCATCATGTGACCGTATTTTCTCCAAAGCCTGATCTTCGGCATGGTGTCCATTTCGGTTCGGAAAACGGGATCCATACCTACGGAATACCACTGGAAAGGCGTTTCCCTGCCTTATACCTTTTGGACAAGGCGCTCAAGCCTCACGCCGAAGAAAGAAAATTCGCCTCCGATCTATGGTCGCTGTCTCGTTTTCTGCGCTCTCATCAAGATGTGGACGTGCATTTGGTGGACGATCCTTACCCGTATGGAATCCTGATGTCGCTGGCGGCCCGGCGATATCCCTCCAAGTGGATGCTGTCTCTTCATTCTCATTGGGGATTGGATACTGTCGAGTATCCGTATAAAAGACAGCGGTCTCGTTTCGTTCTCGGATGCATACGAAAAGCGTTCCGAAGCGCCACGATCATACGAGCCAATTCCTTCCTGGCCGCCGACCGGATCTTGAAGCAGTCGACCAAAGTCGCCGGGATAGTAGTCGTGCCCGTAAATTTGGGGTACACGCCGTCGTTTTCAGAGAACGAGATTCTTCAACGGAAACAGAGGCTGCAGTCCGAACTGAGGAAGCGGTTTTTCTTTTCGGAAGACAGATTGATCGTGTCCGCCTGCCGCCTGGATCCGGTGAAGGGTCTCGACGTGTTCATCAGGGCGGCCGCCCGTGTTCGACAGGAGTATGGAGAAGACGTACGATTCATCATTGCGGGCAAATCCCGTCACATTTCCGGATTGGGGGAGTACGGAGACTATCTTCAGCGTTTGACGACGGATCTCGGTATGGCCGACAAAATCACCTTCACCGGTCACTTCCCCAATCAAGACATGCAAACGTTGCTCGCCGGCGCCAACATCAACGTGGTCGCGTCCTACATCGACATGCTGAACATGGTCGTTCCCGAGGCCGGATGCGTGCTTACTCCCAGCGTGGTTACCCGTAACTCGGGTATCTCCCACTGGGTCGAGAAATACCGATCCGGCATCGTAGTCCCGACAAATGCTCCGGAAGATCTGGCCCGTGCCGTCATGGAAATACTCAGCGATCCGGCAAAAGAACGGGCCATGGGCCGGGCGGCTCTTTTGCTGGCCGAAAACTTCACACCCGACGCCGTAGCCCAGAAGATCGAGCAACTGCTTCGGCAAACGCTGGAAGTCCGACGGCAACACCCATAATCGATTTCACGATAGCTGCAACGGAATGTCGGAGGTTCGATTCCGAAGGTCTTTAGCACTCTCGAGTCGGGCTCCGCTATACTCCTCCGAGAGCGCCATATCGAGCATCTCGTTCGTTACCATGTCTCCCAACCGGGCCATCAGAAACAACGCCGATAAAGCCTTTTCTTCTTTCTTTATGCCATAGGCTTTGAAGTTCACGTCCAGAACGTGAGCCTGTTCCCCGGGCAGGTTCATCTCCACACTCGAGTCCCTGATCACCCGGCACGGCGGGGAGATCTTTTCGATGACATCTTTTCTTCGCCCCAAACCTTCCTCGGCCAGCACCACCACGACATCGGGACACTCTATCCCAGTGTAATCGATGGCTTCCGTGGAAAGGATCACTTCCGAAACGGATGGCCCGCGCAAGACCGTAATGTTGTACTCGTTTTTCTGGGCTGCATGAAGACCCGCGTGCATGGCCGCGGAGGCCAGTAATGATCCGGCGGATTGAATACGATCGCCCGCCGCGCCTAGAAACACGAATTCGCGGCGGCCCGAAAACGGACGGACGGCTCTCGGCTCAATCCCCCGAGTGTCCAAAGTAAACTCGGCTGAACCGCAATATTCGCGGTACCGGCGTCCGTATTCCTGCCTGGAATTTTTGGACACCGGGCCATCGAGCGGCGGGAGTTCCTTCAACCGGGCTTCGAGATGTTCGGGTGAAGCGGGATTCCGCTTCATGTATCGTCCGGGACAGCCGCCCCATATATCCACCAGAGAGAACCCTTCAAACTCTATTGCCGCTTGTATCTTAGCGGCCAGATCTTTCTCGTGCACCGAACATCTCGTAACGTAAGGCGCGCCCGCCGCCACGGCAACGGAACCGACATCCATGGGGCGCTCGACACAGTTCAAGAAACCCGGCCCAACGCCGGCTTCCGGAGGCGTGGTGCACGAAAATTGGCCGCCGGTCATACCGAAATTAAAATTGTTCAACACCAGGAGAGTCAGATCCAGGTTCCGGCGGCAGGCCGCCAACAGGTGGGCGCCTCCGATGCCCAATCCTCCGTCTCCCATGGTGACCACTACCTTCAGACCGGGTTGAGCAAGCTTGATGCCCGCAGCATAGGTCAGAGCTCTTCCGTGCAGTCCGTGAAACGCATGGGTGCTGAAAAACACGTCAAAAAGGCCCGAACACCCTATGTCGGACACGATAGCCACGTCAGCAGGTCCCACCTGAAGATTTCCCAGGGCCCTGTCCAGAGCCCGCACGCTCCGGTCGTGGGAGCAACCCGGACAGAACATGGGCGGTCGGCTTTGATTGATCAGACTATTCATCCAATAGTTCCCACATAATCTCGTCCGGAGAAATCAACCGGCCGCACATTCTTCCAAGAAAGTCCACCTTCCTGTCGCACACTATCCTTTGGATTTCAGAAACGTACTGACCCAGATTCATTTCCACGACGAGGATTCGACCTTCGTTTTCCTTCGCTACTCGGGCGATCAACCGTTCCGGTACGGGCCAGAGCGTCTTAAGTACGAGGAGCGAAACGGGAATGCCTCGATCGTCCAGACGCCTGCAAGCCGCGCGAACAGCCCGACTCGTTGCTCCATAGGTGATGACCAGAGTCTTCGAGCGTTCCCGCTGCTCCAGATCGAAGAACGTGAAGGCATCCACCTGGGACTCCACTTTCTTCTTGAGTCGCTCCATGGAGGCCTGAATCTCTTCCGGATCCACCGTTATGTAGCCGTCTTTCCCGTGAGTCGAGGATGTCTGACGGACCGGTACGGCGCCCCCTATAGGGAGGAAATCCGGTACATCTCGGCCGGAATGAACCGCGAACGGAACGAAGTCGCCGGACGTGTGCCGGGTTCTATTCAGCACTTCGGGTCTTTCCAGACGCTCCATTTGAACCGTTTCCCGGGTCAGACCGATTTCCTTGTTGGACGCCAGAAACACCGGACATCGAAATCGTTCCGCAAGGTTAAACGCGTGAACGGTCAGAGTGAAACAATCGTGCGCATCCGCGGGAGCCAGGACAATGACGGGCAGACCGCCGCTTTGTCCCCAGCGCATAAATTGAATATCGCCGTCCGCAGCCCTGGTTGCCGATCCGGTGGATGGTCCTTGTCGCATCACGTTAACAATCACAATGGGAATTTCGCTGCCTATGGCAAACGAGATGTTTTCGCTGTACAAACTGATGCCTGGACCCGACGTGGCCGTCATGGCCTTCATGCCCGCCATCGAGGCTCCCAGACAGTATCCGATGGAAGCGATCTCGTCTTCCCCCTGGACGGCAATGCCTCCCAAAGGTGGTAGCGCCTCGACCATGCCTTCGAGTATCGAGCTCGCCGGAGTGATGGGATACCCGGCAAAGAACCGACACCCCGCATACAAAGCGCCCAGAACAACGGCCTCGTTCCCGTCTATGAACCTGAGTCCCATTACGTCATGAAACCTCGAATCGTATACCCTGAGCCAGAGGCAATTCCCCGGACCAGTTGATCGTGTTGGTTTGACGGCGCATGTAGGCTTTCCAGGCGTCGGAGCCCGATTCCCGTCCCCCACCGGTATCTTTCTCCCCACCGAAGGCCCCGCCGATTTCAGCGCCGGAAGTACCGACGTTCACGTTGGCGATACCGCAGTCGCTTCCAAGGTGGCTCAGGAACCGTTCGGATTCCCTGAGATCATTGGTGAAAATGGCCGAAGACAGGCCCTGGGGCACGTTGTTATGAATGTGAATGGCCTCTTCCAAGGTTTCGTACGGTATGAGGTACAAAATCGGAGCGAATACCTCTTCCTTCAGGATCGGGAGATCCGGTCCGGCCTCGCAAATGCAGGGTGTGACATAGGCTCCACCCTTATAGGCGTCGCCGCTCAATTCCTCTCCCCCATACAGCACCCGTCCCCCCTGACGTTCGATCGTCTCGAGGGCGTTTTGCATGGCAACCAGGGCTTCACGCTCGATCAACGGCCCCATGAGGATGCCTTCGTCCAGCGGATTTCCGATAGGCACCTGCCGATAGGCATGTTCGAGGGCTTTCGAGAACGCTTCGAACACATCCTTGTGCACGATGGCCCTTCGTGTGGTGGTGCACCTCTGTCCGGCCGTACCCACTGCTCCGAACAGCACCGCACGCACGGCCAAGTCCAGGTCCGCGCTCGGAGTCACGATAACCGCGTTGTTTCCTCCGAGTTCGAGTATGGTTTTTCCCAGGCGGGAAGCCACGGTGCTCGCAATGCGCCGGCCCATTGGAACGCTTCCCGTGGCTGAAATCAGGGGGATGCGCCGGTCCGATATCAGACGTTCTCCTATGGTATCTCGAGGGCCGACGATCAGGTTCAGAATGCCGTCCGGCAATCCATTCTTCTTGAATACCTCGGAAGTAATGTTCATTAACGCTACCGCGCATAAGGGCGCTTTACTGGAAGGCTTCCAGATGACCGTGTTCCCGGCGGCCAGGGCGATCATTGCATTCCAGGCCCATACGGCCACCGGAAAATTGAAGGCCGTAATAACTCCAACGGGCCCCAGCGGATGCCATTGTTCATACATGCGATGGCCGGGACGTTCGCTATGCATGGTGAACCCATACAACATCCTCGATTGTCCCACGGAGAAGTCGCATATATCGATCATTTCCTGGACTTCCCCATTGCCTTCCGCCCGGATTTTACCCACCTCCAGACTGACGAGCGCCCCCAGATCGGACTTTCGACTTCTGACTCTCTCGCCGATCTGCCGTATGATGTCGCCGCGCTTGGGCGCGGGCAGGTTTTTCCAGTATTCGAACGCTTCGCGAGCCGCTTTTACCACGCTCTC
Source organism: Deltaproteobacteria bacterium (assembly GCA_016208165.1). Lineage (NCBI taxonomy): Bacteria > Pseudomonadati > Myxococcota > Myxococcia > Deltaproteobacteria bacterium. The sequence goes on along the minus strand of JACQYL010000089.1, from coordinate 15,790 downwards.
GTATTCCTCTTCGGATGCCTGCCGCACCAGGCCCATGGGCTGGCCGTCGATCGGACAGACGGATTGAACTGCGGGACCGCACCCCTGCAGCCAGGTTCCGGTGCCCACTCCGGAGACTGATTCGGACAAACCCAGTCTGTCAAACAATCCTTTCATGATGTTTCCCCTGATGGTTTGTGCCGTTTTTACCCAACCACTTCCTTAAGCGCCTCTTCAAAAATAGTCAGACACACGTCGATCTCTTCCGAATTGACCGTGAGAGCCGGACAAAAGCGGATGGTGTTCTCTCCGCAGCCCAAAAGAAGCAACCCTTTTCGAAAGGCCGTCTGAATCACGCCGTTGCGCCACTCGACCGCCCGTTCCTTGCGAACACGATCCTTCACGAGTTCTACGCCGACCATAAGTCCCATGCCCCGGACGTCACCCGCACACTCAACGGATTTCTGGATTTCCCGTAAACCGTTCATAAGTCGCTCTCCCATGGCCGTAGCATTAGCCATGAGACCGGCTTCGAGTAACCGGATGGTTGCCAGAGCGGCTGCGCAGGAAACCGGATTCCCGCCAAACGTGGACGCATGAGACCCCGCCGCCCAGTCCATGATGTCCGACCCGGCCAGCATGGCTCCCAGAGGCATTCCGGAGGCCACACCCTTGGCTATGGCGATCATGTCCGGAATCACTCCGAAATGCTCCATGGCGAACATCTTTCCGGTGCGTCCCATCCCGGACTGCACCTCGTCGGTCACATAGAGAATATCGTAGTTCCGGGCCACCCGCTGCAGCTTCCCGTGGAACTCGAGCGGAGGAACGATGTACCCTCCCTCGCCCTGTATCGGCTCCACGAAGATGGCCGCCACCTCCTCCGGCGGAAGAATGGTCTTGAACAGCGTGTCCTCGAGCCAGGTTACGCAGGCGATTTCGCATGCCGGATACGCCAGATGATATGGACACCTGTAACAGTAGGGATACGGGATATGGGTAATGCCCGGCACCAAAGGGTAGTAATGCTTTCGCTGGACGGCTTTGCTGGCGGTCAGCGAAAGAGCCCCCATGGTCCTTCCATGGAACGCACCGAAAAAAGCGATATTCAGCTCGCGACGCGTGTGCCAGCGTGCAAGCTTGAAAGCCGCCTCGACAGCCTCTGCTCCCGAATTCCCGAAGTAGACTTTGCAGCCTCGGCCCGGCCAGGGGGCTAATCGGTCGAAGGTCTCGGCCAATCGGATCTGAGGCGGATAATAGAAATCCGTACCGGACATGTGCAGCAGCCGGTCCGCCTGATTCTTTATGGCTTGAACCACTTCCGGATGGCAGTGTCCGGTCGAGCAAACGGCTATTCCCGCCGTGAAATCGAGGAACGTATTGCCGTCCACGTCCCTCACCCATAGGCCCTCGCCCTGTTCCACAACCAAAGGATACGTGCGTGTATAAGAAGGGGAAACAACTCTTCGATCCGTGTCGATCAGGGCCGCAGCCCGCGGCCCGGGTAACATCGTCTTTATGTCGGGATACCTCATAAGCGACACCTCACATCGTCAGCGTCCGTGCCCATGGCATACCCGCAAGCTGAAAACAGTCCCAACGAAGAGAGGTTCGCTTTCAACGTGCTTCGAACTTGCGGGAAATGGATCATTCCTCATAACGGTTTCAGGGGGAAGGCCCCCCTTCGAGAATGCAAATAATACCGAGACAGTCCTCTGAACGCCGGGTTCAGATTCCCTTGCTCCGGATTATTTCTTTCTTCTCAACAGCTGGGCGGCAACGCCGCCGAACAGAAGGAACAGCGCCGCTCCACCCCAGGCGCCGGTGGTGGGAACGGGTTGAATTTCGTTCAGCGCAGCGGATTCCCTGAACGTCTGAACGCGGAAAGCCCCTATGCGCGTTTGCCAATTGTTGGAGGAGGACTCGGCGTAGTACTCATTCGTATACCAGAACGTACCGTCGTCGGACGGATCGACGTTCATCGAGCTGTAATCGCCCCACCGACTGAACCCGGACAGCTGCGCTCCGCCGCCGGTGATCAGTTCCACCTCTTCTCTAAGCGTTCCGGGAGGGTCGCCCGCCACTCGATAAGCGAATCGAATGGAAGGAAAAACCGTCTCCCCCGTAACGCTGTATCCCAATGCTATAGCACCCGAGCCGTCCATGGCAATACTTCCCATCCAACGATGATCGGCATCGGGCGCATGGAGACCCTCCTGGTGGATGCGCCAGGTTCCTCCACCGGCCTTGCGGAGTTCGAACCATTTGATGCCCGCGTGGTTCGTACCATCCACATCCACTGTGAAGTTGCCGACCAGCACTTCATAGGATCCGAAATTCCGATACTGGCAACGCCACATGGGCCATTCCGACACAGCGTCGACGGACTCTCCGCCGCCCGGCTGGGGAACGCAGGAGAGGTCGAAAAAGCCGCAAACCGTGTAGTCGAACGGTTCCGTAGGCAAGGAGGCCGTTTGAACGAACGCCGAATTGCCGGGGTTGTCGAAGTCCACGCGGTATTCCCAAACCTCCAGCCGATCCACTCCCGGGAATCCCATGGACGGCCAAAACGAATCGTCCATAAACGTGTAGAAGTAGTTCGGGGAACCCACGGGAGGAGGAGTCGGACCATCCAGATCGCCGGGCAGCATAAAATTGCGGTCCACCACGAACTTCTGAAATGTAGCGGGCTGTCCGGCAAGCATTCCGGCCCGGTCGAACGCGTACGCTCCGACTTGCGGGATGCCGTCGTTGGTGCTCATATAGTAGGCGTCCCGCCAGACGCCGAACTTGGGGTAATCCGGAAACGCATCCGTAATCTCGAAGCAGTACAGGAAGTACTCACCCGTTGGATCCGGCGTCCGGGATACAGCCACGCTCATATGCCAGGGTGGAGCGAACGGAACTGCGCCGAGAGACAGTTCGGCCAACAACCAGCGATCCGCCAGAGGATCATACAAAACAATGGGATCCCCGTCCCCGTAGAGCTCGCAGTCATTCCCCTGCCCCGTCCACAGCTCTTTGATCTCGGTGGGACCGGCCAGCAGGTTTCCCCCTTTGTCAAAAATGGAGAAGGCCGTATTGACCATCTGGACATAGTGGTTGGGCCCCACTTCGCCCACGGGGTCCGGAGGTACATATCCTGTGAAGGAATTGCCCTCGAAGTTGAGAATCACGCTCGCCCGTATGGACTGCGCCAAAGTGGAATCCAGGCCTTCGGGCGGCTTCATGCCTCGAACGGATACGGATTCAGCTTCACCCGGGGCCGGCGTGATTTCATCCGTTCCACGCCGCGTGAGTATTTCACGGACAGGGGTTCCGGGTTGCCACGGATCCTTTTTGGGCAGCATTCGGACGGAGCGACTTATGCCGGGCGCTACGGGATCGCTGCAAAACGGTCCTTCCGCTTCGGAAGATGCCGCATACATCCAGGATGGAAACACCAGAAACCATGCGAACGTCATGAAAATGGAACAAATTCCGATAAGACGTTTCATCGGGCTACCTCTCGTCATACATAGGAACTATTCAATAGGGCTGAGACGGCGCTCAATTCCGACATCCCGAAATTGAAGACGGTTTCACGAGGCCTTGCATCCTGCCAGGTGTGGAAGCCGATTCGGTTCGGAAAGAGGGGTCCAAACAGACTTGGCTCCGCATCAGGGAAAGTCCGTTTCGGTTTACGACCTCCAACCGAACAATAGACAAAGCCGGGGGACATTGAAAGGTTATTTATGCTACCGGAGATTTTGATGTTCTTGCCGGTCCGGCCTCCATTTCCTGAAAGCGGACCCTTCACTTGATGAAACTGAGTGAATCTCAGAAGTTCAGAATCACCCGAGGAAGCCGGTTCAATCCATGGGCTCCGGTTTGTCCGGAACTTCAATTCCCTGCTCGAACCGGAATTTGTACGAGCCCTCGTGTAACAGTCCGGACGCATTTATGAAGAGGACTTCCCCACACACTTTCCGAAGCTGACCGCACCCTTCCGGGATTTCTCCCACAATACGGTCACCGGCTTTTCAACATTGCATTTTGCCTGCGGCCGTGACATCATGAGATCCGTATCGAAACAGCCGGAAAAGGCTGGATCCGCCTCACGCGAGCCTTGGCGGACCGGCGTATCGTTACGCAAAGACCTTCCCCGGAGGAAGACCCACTGGTGAGCCTCAAATTCAACCCTCTTTTATTGCTCAGAGTATTGTCTCCGGTCTATTTGAAACTGACCTACCGCTTGATCAAGGATCGGCGGGTGCCCTTTCTGATCAAACTCATTCCTGCTTTCGCGATACTCTACGTGATCGTTCCCACGGATCTGTTGCCGGATTTTTTCAGACCGCTGATTTCCCAGATCGACGACTTCTTTGTCCTGGTCCTGGGACTCAACTTGTTCCTGAGAATGGCTCCTCTTCAGGTGGTCCAGGAACATCTGTATCAGATCTACAACGGACGCTGACGCCGGGGGATGAACGAAGTCCTTGCCTCCGGCCGGCGTCGGCTATGTATCTTCCCTTCCGAATCCGTAAGGATGTCAATGCCGGGCGAATACGCTCAGGGCGAGGCCGCAAGAAAGTGAAAACCGTAGGGTCCGAGCTTCACATAGAGCCCTCGGGTTTCCAGTTCTCCTCTCTCACGCACGTACAGAGCCTCCGGCTCGCTCAGACGATCCAGCAGGCGTATTTCCGACCGATCCCGCCAGTATCCCTCAGGAAACAGAAGATAACCGGAGGCATCCACGGAGCCCTGATTCACCGCGATCACCGCTCTGGCGCTCTTCCAACTATAGGCAAACGCCACGATGGGACGATAACCTTCGTCCCCTTCGAAGGCCGCACTCACCGGGAGGGCCCTCCACTCCCCTTGACGGAACACAGATTCTCCGGTTAGTTTCAGCAGCCCCTGATAAAAGGTGCGGAAGGGCCCGTCCACGGGTTCATCGGGTTGTCGCCCCAACTGGACCGGCGCCTTCTTCCGCAGACCTTCCAGTTGGCCGTGATGAAACAGCTTCATCCCCGGCGAAGTCGCGTGGATCACGGCGGCGCTTCTCCTCCCCTCCAAAGGAAACGCCGTAGCCATACGTTCTTCGTCATGGTTTTCCAGGAAACGAACCATGCGGGCGCATCGTACGCCCTCGTTTGAAAGGTCCTGTTTGAAGGCCATCATATCCGACCTGCGAAGGTGATCGTAGCCCGCTTTGTCGTAAGCATAATCGAAGCCCAGATCCAGCAGATCCGATTCCATACCCCAATACGCCTCAGCTATGAGAATGAACCCCGGATACCTATCCTTCAAAGGGCTCAACACTTCTTTCCAGAATTCCGCTTCAGGTGCGGGTTTCCTCGCCTGTTTCATCCAGGCGCCCCATGTCCGTGAAAAGACCTCGTTCAGAGGGAGCATCGCCATGTCGCAGCGGAGTCCATCGCAATAACGGGCGAGGCGCAATAACTCTGCGGACAGCGTATTTCTCGCTTCCGGACAAATGGCGCTCCCACCAAACGTATCGCTCCGGATGGCCGGCCACCCAAGGATGATCGAGGGCCGTATGATTGGGGACAAAATCCAGGATCAATCCCAGGCCCTCGCGTTCCAACTTCTTCCGCAGACGGATTAAATCCTCGTCCGTTCCCAGCAAAGGATTAAGTGAATAACCCGCCACGGCGTAGGGTGAGCCCACTACGTCGTCGGGCGTCCAATCGGGCAGCGCTTCCGAGTAGCTCAGTTTCAGCTCCGGAAGGGCTCGTGCGATCGCAACACTTCCCGGGCTTGGAAGCCACACGCCCATGAGCCAGACCAGGTCCATGCCCAACGCTTTCAGGTTTTTCCAATACTCTTGAGGAACCGATGATAGTGTCGTTCTTCCGCCGAGACTATTTGACAATGCGTTGATCCAGCTACGGGTGTTGATCTCATAGATCTTCGGATGTTTCGGAAATGGCTCCATGGTTCAACTCCTCCCTCCAACGGGTCTTCTTTACGCCGCGCAAAATGAAACTACCTGCAATTCCACTCGAGAAGCGATCTCTTTGTGGGGCCTTATCCGGACAGGAGGTGAGCCGTTCGACCTCATGGTGTCCGGTTTCATCAACGGGACCTATCCGGTTTCAAGTTCTCTGGAATTAACGTTTGACGATCCCCGAAAAAAATGGCTAGGTTGTGCCCAAACCGTTGGGGCTTCATACCCTGACCCGGCTTTCAAGCGACGCCTGCACACCAGTATACAGCGAACAAAACTTAAGGACGAGCGGAGTGGCGGCTTTTTCAGGCAGAATTTGGGGGCGGATTAGCAGCTATCGCCACATAAACGAACATATCATAACCTCCCTTTTAGCCATCATTATCGGTATCTTGGGTGGATATGGCGCCGTATTGTTCAGGCACCTGATCCGCGGGGTTCAATTTCTATTTTATCAGAACGGCTCCGATTTTCTCCAGTTTGCAGCCGAAGTCCCTTTCTATATCAAGATTGCAATGCCGGCTCTTGCCGGAGCCATCGTCGGCCCTCTCGTTCATTTCTGGGCGCGCGAGGCCAAAGGCCACGGGGTGCCCGAAGTAATGGAAGCCGTGGCGCTGAAAGGCGGCGTGATACGCAGACGGGTGGCTTTTGCTGAAATCCTGGCCTCCGCCATTTCCATCGGAGGCGGCGGATCCGTAGGCAGGGAAGGTCCCATTGCCATGATCGGTTCATCGGTGGGATCGAGCGTCGGTCAGATCCTCCGAGTGTCGCGGGACCGCCAGCGCACCTTTGTAGGATGCGGCGCGGCGGCCGGAATAGCCGCCACGTTCAACGCTCCCCTCGGGGGAGTACTGTTCGCCCTCGAGATTCTTCTGGGGGATTTTGGGGTTTCAACGTTCAGTCCAATCGTCCTGTCTTCCGTAACGGCAACGATCATTTCCAGGTACCATTTCGGCAATTTTCCCGCATTTGCCGTACCGCACTATGAAGTGGTCAGTTACTATGAATACCCCCTCTATTTCGCACTGGGAATCGTGGCCGCTCTCGTAGCTATTTTGTTCGTTACAATCCTGTATAAAAGCGAGGACCTCTTTGATGAGGTTCCCATCCCGGAATACCTGAAACCTATTCTCGGGGGAGCGATTGTGGGGTGCATGCTGATCGTGTTCCCTCAGGTCTTCGGCGTGGGATATGGAGCCATTGACCTTTCCCTGACCAACAAGCTTGCTGCAACGATTCTGTTTACACTCATTTTTGTAAAGATTGCGGCTACATCCATCACCATCGGGAGCGGCATGTCCGGAGGTGTTTTTGCGCCGTCGCTTATGATAGGAGCCATGGCCGGCGGGTGGTTCGGCCAGGTAGTGCATTCCTTATTCCCCGATCTCACGGCGACCGGCGGCGCATATGCGCTGGTAGCCATGGGAGCCGTTGTCGCTGCAACCACGCATGCTCCGATCACGGCCATCCTTATTTTATTCGAACTCACCTCCCAGTATCAGATCATTCTCCCCCTCATGATCTCCTGCATCACCGCCGCCCTTTTGGCCGGCGCACTGAAAAAAGGGAATATCTACAACATCAAGCTCCTGAGGAGAGGCGTTGAGCTGCACATGGGCCGTGAACGCAGCATCCTCAGGCAACTCAGGGTTCAGGACGTTATACTGACCCATCCGCACGCCGTTCCTGAAAGCATGTATCTTGTCGATATCATTGAAACATTCAAAAGAACCAATGCTTCTTACCTGCAGGTGATTGACGATCAAGACGAACTTGCCGGAATTATTTCCTTTCGGGACGTACGCGCCGTGCTGCAGGAGGAGGAACTGGGGCACCTCATCATCGCACGGGATGTGGCGACCAGAAACGTGATCACCGTCACTCCTAACGACACCCTGGAAGATGTACTCAAAAAGATGGGCATCAAAGGCATATCCCAGTTGCCTGTGGTTAAAGTCGAAGATCCGAAAAAAGTCATCGGCGTACTCGAAGAGAACGCGATCATCGCTACATACAACCGGGAAGTAATGGCTCGGGAACTCAGTAGACCGGCCGGCGGCTAGCGCTCGTGCCCGGAAACTTCTTTCCCCGGATTGGGATCACCCTTTGAGGCGTATCGAACCCTCGAGGAGGAAAGCGTTTTGGACTTACCCGGATATAAGGACCGAGCGCACGCAGGCCACGTTCTGGCGGAACTCCTGAAGCCCCGGATCGATTCCGACTCCATAATTCTGGCCATCCCGAACGGAGGCGTTGCAGTAGCCGTTCCCATCGCAAAAGAATTGATGCTTCCGCTTTCTCTCCTCATCGTTCGAAAAATACAGATTCCATGGAATACGGAAGCGGGCTTCGGGGCCGTTGGATCGGACGGATCGGTATTGTTGAACGATCCATTGGTACGCCAGTTAGGGTTAACCGAAGACCAGGTGCGAACCCAGACGGAAAAGGCGCTCCACAGTGTTCGGGAACGCCTTCGGGTCTATGGACCGGACGCCGCCCCTCCCGATTTGAAAGGGCGCACCGTTATTCTGGTGGATGACGGCTTGGCATCCGGGGTGACCATGAACACGGCCCTCCGCCTGGTGGAACGCCGGCAGCCCGACAAGACGATCGTTGCCGTGCCCACGTGTTCCCGATCCGCTTATCACCGAATAGAACCTCTCACGGACGAAGAAACCCGGAAATTGCTCGATACACTGAAGCCCTCCTGAATCACACCCGACGGGGTACGACCTCCTTCCCGGAATCGGGATATGTACAGGGGTGCGGAACTGCGCATCGACAGAGCCTGCTTCCCCAAGAAAGAACAGCCCCGGCAAAGATGCCGGGGCTGTTCCTCTTGTGGGGTTCGGTATTCAGATCCGTGCGATCACGGGTAGTTCACCGTGGGAGAAGACACGATCGTCCCGATGTTGTTGAAGTTCGTCGGACTTCCCCCGTCGCCCGGAACAATGAGGGCGGAGTAGACAAAAGGAGCGATCTCCGTCATCACGAGGGTGTGACCGTGGTTCCCCAGATCATTGGTGACAGCGATGCCGTCCTGCCAGTCTTCGTCCAGAAAGGCGTAGAACGTGGTCAGATCCGGGGAGAAAATAAGGATCGCGGAATGCTGGCTATAGGTTTGGGCGTAAACGGCGATGAGCGGCGCCTGCTTGAGCAGGCCGTCGAGCGTGCTGCCCGAGTCCGGAGCCTCAAAGTGCTTATAGAACGTGTAGCTCTGCGGCGAGCCGCCAATGGTGAGAACGGCGCCGGCCTGATCGTTGGACTCGTTTGTCCACGTCAAGGTAGCTCCGGACCCGGTCATGTCCGCCTGGTTGTTAATACCGTCTGCATACGTATCGTCGCCGAACACGTAGAATGTGTTCGCGTCCGGCGTCATCACCACTAGCGCCCTTCCATCCTTATACGTCTGGAAGTACGCGTTCATGCCGGCCGCCTGAGCGGTCATGCCGTTGGGCGGTGTGTCTTTGTAAATGCCGTCCATCTGCGTGAGGGCGTAGTTGCCGGTGGGCAACACCCGCACGGCGAGACCATCCTGGCCGCTGGCTGCCAAAGGATCCCTTACCGTCAGCAAGACGGGAAGAATGATGCCGTCCGCAGGCGATCCCTCCGGAACGGACGGTGCAGTGAACCATGCCACGGCGGTATCGGAGTTGTTAATCGTTATTCCGTCTCCACCGTCCAGGATCTGCCACTGGTATGTGAGGCTGTCTCCGTCGGGATCCGAGGAAAAGGAACCATCCAGGATAACGGCGCCTCCCTCGAGTACCGCCTGATCCGCGCCGGCCACGGCGACCGGCGGCTCATTGGCCGGCGGAGGAGGAGTAACCGGAAGCACGGTAATGCCCAGTCCATCCTTGCCGATAGCTCCTTTAGTGTCGGCTACGGTCAGCTCGAAGAGAATGGTCGCGCCCGGAGCCGGTACGTTCGGGGCCGTGAAGGTGGTTATGGCCGCGCTCCCGTTGGACAGTGTAACCACCGGACCGCCCACGAGCCCCCAATGGTAAGCCAGGGCATCGCCGTCGGGATCCGATGAGCCGCTCCCGTTCAGAGTGACGAGCTGACCCACGGATACCGTCTGATCCGGTCCCGCAACCGCGGTCGGGGGATTGTTGGTCTGCGTACCCGCGGCAAGAACGCCCACGAACGTTCCATCCGTCCCGGATGCCCCCTTGCTGTCGGTAACCCGCAGTTGAATCGTGGCCGAGGCGTTCGCAGTGACCACGGGGGCGTTATACGTGGCGGCGGCCTGAGTGCTGTTGGTAATGGACCCTCCCCCGGACACAATGCTCCAGAGATACGTGATCGAATCGCCATCCGGATCGGAGCCGGACCCGTTCAGGGTCACCGTGCCGCCGGAGGCCACCGTCAGGTCCGGTCCCGCATTGGCCGTGGGCGGATTGTTCGCCGGCGGCGGCGGTGGAGGCGTTACGGACTGAATGGCGATGCTCACCGTAACGGGTGAACTGAGGGCGCCCATATTGTCCGTTACAATTAAGCGTATGCCGACAGTGCCCCCGTTGGCGGGAGCGGTGAAAGTCGTCGTCACACCGGTGTTGCTGCTGAGGGACACCGGAATTCCGGTGGTATTGGACGCTACGGACCAGGCATACGTAAGAGGACCGCTTTCCGGATCGCTGGAATTGGCGCCGCTGAGGGTAACAAGCGTACCCTGCGCCACGGACGGGGACGGGGAGACCGAAATCACCGCCGTGGGAGGCAAATTCGCCGAGCCCGGAATGTTGGCCGTAGCCTTGGCCTTGGCGGCGGAGCAGGGGTTCAATGCCAGAAGATAGTATTCCGTCGTGGTTAGCGGAAAATCCGATTTGGTTCCCGTAAGTCCCAGCATGGGTGACTGGTCCACGCCGTCGGGGTTGGGATTCAGGAATACCGCCGTATCCGTGTCCGAAGGGGAAGGAGCCGCGTCCGGAGCATTGGAATCCACGGTCCACGCCAACACGACCTCGTCTCCCGGATCCACCGTTACGGAGGCGGCATCGTTGGCCGTGAACTCACTGATGATGGGGGCTCTGCCCAGAGAGCCGTTCTTCCAGCATAAGGCCTCGAGGTCAGTGGTGACCGCATCGGCCAGCAGACTCAGTTCGAGCGTATCGCAGCAGCAATCATCTACGTCGAAAACCAGCTGCAACAAGGTGGCCGAGGAATCGGCGAGTATGGTGGGGCCTTTGAGGACGCCCGTACCCGTATTCGCCAGTATGCGGATGGGACTTGTGCCTGGTCCGCCGGGTTCCGTGACGGCGACGTTCAGCCAGTTTTCCAAGGCCAGGCCGGTCGTGTCGAAGTGATTATAGGTCAGGCAATTCGTCGGATAGGACACATCGAGAGCGACCTTGCCCACGTTGTGGGGCACTTTGACGACTTCCACCTCGAAGATCACCGACGTGGACACCGCCGTACATTCCTCGTCTGAAAGTTGGACGTGCAAGTTCTGACAGTTCAAAATGCCCTGATCCACCGGAATCTCCGAGAATGCACCGGAATGGAGAGCCGAAAAGGGGAGCTGGTTCACACTGTTGGATCCCCAGGTGTAGACGGCGCCTCTCGAACAAGTGCTTTGCTCGGCAACAGCGATCGAATGAGCCGTTCCGGCCGCGATCTTTTTCGCAGGCGCTAATGCACCCGCCACTACTTGAACCGGGAGGGTCTCGAATATTCCGGGTCCCCACGCGTTGTTTCCGAGCTGTCCGAACTCGTTATTTCCCCAGGAGAAGATCTCTCCGTCATCATACAAGGCCATGGCATGGAATCCGCCGGCCGCCAGCTGGACCACCTCGGCGCCCGGGTTAGCCAGAGCCAGGCCGGTCACGGTTTGGGCGAAGGACGTATTGGTGGTGTTTCCTAAGCCCAGCTGCCCGAGATCGTTCCGGCCCACGGATTTCACCGTGCCGTCGTTCATCAGGTAGAGAGTAAACCCGTACCCCAGCGCCACGTCCTTGACTTCCGTTGCCAAAAGCCTGGGAAACAGGTTATCCGCGAGCGTGCCGTCGCCCAGCTGTCCGAAGCTGTTGTCGCCCCAGACCCAGAGGCCGCCGCTCGTATCGATGGCCGCGGCATGCTCCCATCCGGCGGCAACGTACTTCACGCCGGTCTTGATCAGAACCGGGACGGCCGACGATACGCGATTGCTCTGACCCAATTCCCCGTTCGTGTTGATTCCAAAGCCGTACAGAGAGCCATCCGACGTAAGGAAGAGGGAAAAGAATCTGCCCGCGGCGATGGCGGTCACTTCGGTGATAAACGTCAGTGGAACCGCTTTCAAATACTGTGCCTGGCCGCCGCTTTGAGTCGGGAAAATGGTTCCGGTAACCCAAACGACCCCGTTTCGATCGAGCATCAACGTGTGGCGTTCTCCAGCAGCCACGGCCACGATGGATTCAATGGGCGCCGCCGGAGTGCCCGTCTGAATTGCCCCAAAGGCCGCCGCGTTGGTAGTGGTGGTATTACCGACCTGCCCGTACGTATTGGCGCCCGCCGCCTGAACCTGCCCGAAGGATGGAGGAGCGACGGCCGCCGCTTCACAGTCGATAACCACCACGGTATGGTCCCATGCCGAGATGTCCGGAACGGAAACCGACGCCTGGACCGCCGCAGAGATGAGACAAAACATCGCCATGGTGATGAAAACCCGTAGTACGTACCTTGACCTCATAACCCTACTCCTGTTGGTGAGTTTGATCACCCCGCAGGGCATCTCCTGCGCGCTTTGTCTTGGAAATTGAATCACGTACCCAACATACGGGCATCAACAGCCGCCCGTATAGCCTTTTCCGGCCATCGGGTCATTCCCGATGGCCGTTCAACGCCGTCTCGGGAGCCCTTCTCTTCGTGGATCGCGTCCCTTCGGCTCACCTTTTTTCGAGGCTAGCCTCGCGACGTCACAAGCCGGCGGGTGAAGGTCGGATGGATGTAATGCATTGCGAAATTAATTTTACCGAAAAACTCGGGCAATATCAAGCCCTTTCTCATTACTGTTACGCCGCGACGGAATTTAAAGTTATACGCGGGTATTCCGGTAAAACCTTTCTTTCTCGATTGTATCACCCTCGCAAGGGCAATGACCCGCTTTATTTCAGCGCCACCAAAACGCTTGCATGCAAGGATTGTGATTTGCATGAAAGGTATTCTCTATTGTCGATAGACGATTTCGCCGGAGGCTCTCTGTGAAGTTCCTTATTCATCATCCATCAACATATTCAATCGAAATACCTTATGGCTTTGTACGTTATAGTCGCCGAAAAGCTTAATGAGGTACGGGAGTCGATCTGCCTTCCACGGACCCCAAACGGTTCCTCCATACGTCCGAAATCAGGGAAAGCGAATCTGATCCGATATCTTCTACATCAATCATCAGCTCGATTTTCGGAAGTATCTTCATGCGTCTCCGGCAGGTAGGACAGGATTGAGCTTCGAATCTCAATGCACTATTTGAAGATGACTATAATCGACGCCGGCCCGAACGGCTTACAGGGTGGGTTTAGGCTGTGAAGGTGGGGGAGAGGGTCTCCGCCCCATCGCGGTGTTTCAAAACATTGCGTGATCCGGCTTGGCGCGCTGCAGGCCGGACGTCACAGGTATTCACGCTTTTCGCCGGATGATACGGAGGCCTCCCCTTGGAGAAGGAGCAATCCGCGGTCCCATCTCAAGACGGGGACGGGAAGGCCCTGGGATGAGCATGCGTTGCCTGCAGACGGAAGTTCAACGTAATCGGAACTCTCGATAGTCCGGCCCGTTCGCTACCTGTCCGCCAGCCGGTCCCGTTCCTGATTCCACAATACCCAATCGTTCTTGTCCTCCGCCTCTGTAAAGGTACGGGGCCTCGTGGGCCGGCCGTCCGGTGTGATGGTGATCTGCTGCATGGCGCGAACCAGATACACCCATTCCATCATACTTACTTCACCCGGACCCGCGACCGCTCCAGGGCCTCCGACCGTACCGGGCTTGGATACGCTTTCCGGGCCTGCGACTTCCCGAGGCGCTCCCGCCGGTTTCGGAGCGGCCACCTGACCCGGTGCGCCGCTCGCTATTCCGGGCGCGCCCACCTGCCCCGGGCCGCCGACTTCCCGGGGTGCGGACCAAACCTTGATCTCCCCTTCATACACACGGACCAGCGTCCCTTGGCTCGGATCTTCGTTTATCCGATAAGTCGTGCCCCGAATCCCGGCCACAGCCGACGCGGTGTACATCTCGAAATTGTTCTTCGCTCCTGTGAACGATTTTACTTTGGCCCACGTCTTACCCGCGAGAAGTTTGAGTTTAATGTCCCGCTCCTCTGCTTTCGTGTCCACCTCCAGGCTTTGAATGCGAAAACTGGTCTCTTCGTCAAAACGAGTGAAGCTTCCGTCTGCGAGCAACAGCTCGATACGAGAGCCGGAATGCGTCTTTACGGTATCCCCGTGTGATACCACGTCACCCTCGCTCAGTGGATTCGAGATCTCCTCTTTCGCCCGCTGCACGTCCGCCTTCCCCTGCAGCAGGTTCACTTTGGCCTCAACGCCCTCGATCTCCAGGTCGAACGGTTCATCTCCCGCAAAGGCGAATCCGTTCACTAGCAGGACAAGCAGAACCATTTGTATGAGCCAACCCTTTTTCGACCTTTTCATGATCATCGTCCTCGCAGCCTCGTAGCGTTCATTCACAGGATATCCGGGAAAACCCCTCCTGACGGAATCCGGGAGGTCTTTCCCATTCGATGGAGCACGCGTTTCCGTGGTTCCCGTTTTTTCCGGCGCGCCCGGATTGGGGGAACCGGCAAAAATGTACCGGAGGCGTCTGGTCGACGCCTCCGGGAAGCCCTAGATCTTGAGCACGTTTTTCAGTTTTCGTATAACGAGCAGCGCGTCGGCGCCGTCAATGGATCCCAACGGATTGAACTCGCCCGTGGCCAGGCTTTCCGCCTCCATAACGCCTCGGGAGGTTACGACCATCACTGCGTTGAAATAGGGCAAGTCGCTCCGCAGATCCGGAAAAGGAGACTTACTGCCCACAAACTCGGTGGCAAGGCTATCGTCTCCGGTCAACTTAATGAGGATATCCTCAATCATGATGGCGTATTCCGCGCGGTTGATGAGTTCGTTGGGATGCCACGTGTGGTCCGGATAGGCTTCCAGTCCCCGCACGCCGATCTTCATCACTTCGTCGATATCCGTCTTCAGCGGATGGTCCTGAATATCGGTGGCTTCATCCATCTTTACAATGGTTTCAGTAACAAACTTCT
Source organism: Deltaproteobacteria bacterium (assembly GCA_016208165.1). Lineage (NCBI taxonomy): Bacteria > Pseudomonadati > Myxococcota > Myxococcia > Deltaproteobacteria bacterium. The sequence continues at coordinate 623 of JACQYL010000089.1, read as the reverse complement.
TTTCCGGAGACTTATAAGAGGTATCAAAGTCCTTTCGACCTCTGCTCTTGTACAACTCCGCCAGTTTAAGCTCCTGAATAAACAAGGCCGCCACGTCCGCCCTCGTCATTTTGTCTATCAGGGCGATTTTCTTGCCGATGATCGTACCCGGAGCCGCACGTTGGATCTTCTGCACGAGCTTCCATTCGTCGTTCGCCTCGGTCACGTAAGGGCCGTTCAGCTCGATGACTTTGGTGAACATGTCCGCGGCCTTTCCGAATTCGTAGGCCTTTCGGTAGGCCAGACCCGTAAAGTAGTAGGCAGGCGCATAATTCTCGTCCACCTTTGTCGCTTTCTTGAATTGACTCTCGACCTTGTCCACCCAGTCCTCACCCCGCTCGGCGGACAAAATCCGTATCATACCCACATGATAGTCCAGCTTTTCCTGGTTTTCCTTCATGTAGTCTTCCGCTTTTTCCATCTGCGCATACGCCGTCTTGAAGTCTCCCTTCATGGCATGTACGATCCCCAGCCCCGAGTAGGCCATCGAGAACTTGGGATCCAACTCGATGGCGAGATTGAACTCCCGCTGCGCATCATCGAATCTTTCCTGCTCGAGCAACCTTAATCCCGTAAGCACATGA
>JACQYL010000088.1 GCA_016208165.1 Deltaproteobacteria bacterium | reverse complement strand
TCGCCTTGCTCACGCGCTCAGCCACCTCCGTCAAGTCCGGATCATCTGGATGGGTGCGAGCGTACTCGTCTGTCGCGAACCATTGGAGGCCCTCATACCTGTCCCAGTCGTCCTTGCTGCTCACGATGGTGTGAACGAGCTCCGTTCCTCGCCGCTCTCCGGCTTCTGCATTCGAAGAGTGGCTCCCGAAGTCCTCTCGCGCGCACCCGGATGCCTCTAGGTAATCCCCTGACGGCTCCTGCCGCCAGTATGGCTCTCCCACGATCAGCCAGCCGCCGGGCCTCACCATGCCGATCAGAGCTTCGAGAGTATTAGCATGCCCCCCGAAGACCCAACCGGCGCCGATACATGACGCTAGATCTAAGCTGTGCGGCTCGTCCGGCTTGAAATCCGCACCATTCATCTGAGTGAAGGTGATGCCGGCACTCGGCGCCCGCGCCTTGAGCCTTCTCTCTGCATCGGCGATGAAGAAAGGAGAAATGTCGATGCCCATGCCACGAGCGCCATAGGCTTCCGCCAGGCGAATCAGGAACTCGCCCTTACCACACGCAATGTCAACCACCTGCGCGTTGGTCGGGAGGCGCAGAAGTTCCACGAGACGCGCCAGTTTTTCCTCGCTCGTGGGATTGCATACCACATGTTCACGGTGAGTGATGTCGTAGAACTTCGATGTGTCCATAATTCTCAATCCTTCGACGGCCTAACTATTATCCCGTTGCCTGTTATGTATTGCACTGGTATCCTTAATACAATCGGGCTATGAATATTTAGCCGTCGGATAATTATGCTTGAGTACTAGAAAATTTCTCTGCGGCTAGTTCTGCTCGATCTGTCATTACAAATTCAGAGAAAACTCCCAGTTCATTAAAGGAACGTGTTGCTGGGCGCCATATATATCGGTATCGCCAAGACCACCGGAAACAATTGGCCTTGTAAACGTAATTTTCACGGCATCCGCCGGATCAAAAAAAGTTACGGATTGAATGTCATCTACCTCGATGCCATATATGTCTGCCGCTCTTTCCTTTGTCATTAGGCCTGCTTTTTTGAATTTTTCATATGTAAACCGATCTTTGAACATTATGTCCAGAGTCAGGAGAAAAGGGCCTGCATTTTTACTGCGTATGACAGTTGCGATATCTGTCAGCTTCATTTCAGTTTCCTCTGACTGTTTCACATCTTAAAGGGAATAATTCCTCAGCATCGATCTCCATGAGATGATAGATCGAAAAATGGTATACCCTTCCAGCCGACAAATCCGATGGAGAAAATGGAAAAGCAAGGTTGCCTGCAGTAGCCACCCTGCCTTCATACCCATAGTGCAGAAGAGTGGAGCGATACAAGCTGCATAATGCATCAGCTTCTTCCTGGGTATCCCCCAGAGCTTCAATGACAAGTCCCAGTTCATGCCCCTTCTGCTTCTCTTGTTCCAAAACTCCCATAACACCACAGGCGCCATATTGCCTTATTTGCAGTCTGTCGTTCATATTCAAACCGGGGAAAAAGGGTTGAATCTTTTGAATTACATCTTTTAATACAGAATCAATTTTATCAATGAGGACGGGATCCCGTATCCCGGCAATTGAAATTGTACGAAACCCAGCCGGGCAAGCACCCTCAAGTTTGATATAGGTTTTCTCGGATGGAATAAACTGACTGCCGGATACTCTGACCATACCTTCTTCTAATTCGGTGAAACGGCATTGCGTAAGATCTATGTGACCATCAGGTCCATGAAGGTGGTAAGGATCTGATTTTTCGTACAGCGAATGAGCGGCTACGGATAACCGAGTGAATTTCCTTTCCGGACTCAAGGCCTTGAGTACAAAACTGTCCTGTTCAACGACTCCTAAAACGCAGTCCGAACCTGAACCAGGCGTGGCTGCAATAGCAGCACATTCAAGAATCTTTCCCATATGGAGGGCAAGACCTTTGCGATAACCCATCAAAACGGCCAAAGCCGCAAATGGCGCCGGATCATAGGCTCGTCCTGCCAATATAACCTCGCACCCTTGCTCATGGGCTGTAATAAACGGTTCAATGCCCATTTGAGCTACGATATGTGTTGATTCATTTATCGCGGTTTCTGTAAGAAGATCAGTATGATCTAATGGTTTGATCCGGTTCTGAGCCAATGCTTTTTTGACGGTCCTTTTTTCAACATCTCCTGGAATAATGCCGAGTTTGAAAGAAATTTTCTTCTCTTGAGCAATCTCTCTGACAATATCGGCGCACCATTGTAGATGAGGAGCAGCCCCGGAACCTCCAGCGGTACCAACAGCAACAGGGATTCCGGCTTTAAGTCCGGCTTCTATAATGATAGCCAGATCTCGTTTTACTCCTTCTTTGCTGGTAAAAGATTTACCTGATCCCAGATAGTAGGGGCCTGGATCTGTGGAACCGCCATCTACTGCTATAAGATCAGGGCGCTCTTCCATTCCTCTGGCGAATGAATTCAACGGGAACCCGTATCCCAAGATAGCAGTCGGTGATAATATTTTGAATCGTTTTTGCGCCGGCATTCTTTTATCTCTTAATCTTATGAATTTAATCCTTTGACTCCAAAGGAATGCATTTCCATGCCTTCGTTTTGATGATCGCTCGGGAAATATTAAGGACTAACTGTTCTGCGCTATACAGAAATTTGTTGTTACTATTCAAGAGACGCACTAGTTGCATTTTCCTAAATCAGGGACGTTCCGTCGCCTGGGTACGGATTATATTGGTATCCTTAATAAAATCAGGCTATGAATATTCGGTCATAGGATAATTATTCTGAAAAGGTGGCCCCGAGAGGAAAGATATCAAAAAGCAAGACCTGACCCCGAAGTGTTGAGTTGAACGGCGCTAATCAGGCGCACGGTTTTTTGTATCGGCTGAATTAGCATTGTTAAAGCTTGCCACTTTTTCTTTTTCATCATCGGGCAAAAATTCCAAACAATGCGGACATTTTTTTGCTTCATGGCTAATCCGCTCACCACAAAATGGACAGTTTTTCTTGGAAAAATTCGACCAGGATTGCTCGCTGGTACGATTTGACCTCTGAGCACGCTCAACATCTTTAATAGCATCAGCTATTTCAGAGGCGGGGTTCTTAAAAGATTCAAATAGAACTCCATAATATTGACCAATATCGATAACAAACTCTCGGGAAACTTCCTTGCCTGTTTCAGTTTCGTAATTGAGTTTTATCTCAACAATGCTATCCAATTCAGAAAAGGTTCGTTTATTGTCTATGAATCCGGCAATGTATTTAAGTATTCTGGAAGGGGCTAAATATGAAATACCATTTTTACATGGATGAAGTGTCTCAAGAGTTCTATTATAATCTTTGTCTTGACGCCAAGGTATATTATCTTTAACTTCGAATCTTAGGTTCTTTGCAGGTGAGGTACCAGAGTTACCAATTAACAATTTCGCTTGGTTACGAGAAAGCTCCAAATCAATCCATACGTTCGGTTCCTTTTGCGATTTAGTTTCCTCTAACAGCGAATGTGTAAGCCGGACATACTTTCCGGTTAAGAAGGCAAGGACAATAGTCGCTATAGTCGTAAGTGCTATGCAGGCTATTTGGACCAATGTCGATAACTCAGGCATACTGGTTTCTCATTTCATATCTAACAATAAGTATACAGTCTGTGTAAAACTGCAAACACAGGCTGTGCTTTTCTATATAAGAAGTTGCTGCAACTTTTCATAATTGGTTCTAAATACCATAAAATAGTGCCCTCGATGCAATTCCCCGAAAAACTTGTCCCGGTTTATACAGACTGTAAAAGCCGGCGGGTGGCCCAGACGTTTGTCTGAGGGGTTCATGGAGACGCCCATGCTTTTATACCTTTATTTTCCAATCAAACTAAATGGATATTCTTTTTCAATCTGTTCTCCCGGTTTCGACAAGCGACTTGCCGCCGGTCGAGTGATCTCGAGCCTCCCGGCAATCTCAGTAGCGGTCATCCCAACCTTTCGATGCGCCCAATAACATAAGAGCGCCAGAGCCTTGACCGTTTGCGGCGATTTACCGAATGCCGTCACTTCCTTGGGGGTCATACCCATCGATTCGGCACACGGGAAATGACTCGGTTGAAATCATACCCGCGGGCTTTGAACTCAAATTTTTCCTCGAGCGTTTCACCCGCCGACCTGAGTACATTTTCCATGAGTTCGCTCTCTCCGAGAATACGCTCGTCTCCCATCATCCGTACACCGGCAATGCGTTGTAAAGTTTAAAACATGCACATCCCCAATATTCCTCACTGGTTTCGCAGTAACGCCAAACTTGCCTCAACGCGCTTCAAAAGCGGTGCTAACCTCATAAAGGTTCTCGGTAGGGCGGTCGCGTGCATGCGGGTAGCCAGCGGCCTCTGAACTCTCACCGGCAATTACACGACTTGAAACGAATTTCTTTAACGTCCTTTTCCTCTGGTGAACTCGGAACCCCCTCCTCAATTTGCTTCAACAGCTTCTCCGCTTCACTCCCTGATATTTCCAGCCAGCGCCCTGTGCGACCATCTGCACTCTCATCGATTCGCTGCCCAAAGATAGCATAATCACCGATGCCCTCTCTCTCAGGTTGAACTCTTCTCAGGACTTCAACCATTTCTTCGCTGATAGGAATCCCAGCACCTTGGGCGAAGAATATCCTGTCAAGCACAAAACAGCAATCGCGAGGAAAAGCTTGGTGCCGATCCGTACCCGGCACCAGCAATAACCGATTTCCCTCTCGTCGCACGTGAGGATTGCTGCTATGAGTCAGATCTCGAATCCATCCGTCCAGTTTACTGTGCATGAGTGAGCAGTGCGCATATCCCTGAAATTCACCCTCATCATACAGCGGCTTCAGGTGAAGCGGAGAATCCTCTCTCTCTCGCATTTCCTGATACTTGGACCCATGAAGTGCCTCATAGGCGGTTTCAAAAGTCATCAGACGAACAACACGACCTGCCCACACTATCTTCCGATTCCGATGCCGGTTGCTTCCATTCACACCCACTATGATCACTTCTTCCTCAAGAAAGAAGTCGTTCGCTGTCTTGAGATATTGCTTACGAAATGCCTTTCGCAAGGATCGCTTGCATGGGCCGAAGAATATCTCTTCTTCATTCACCAAGTAAGGTACCAAGCATTCCACGGTGTCAGGATCATTTGAAGCCGCCAAAATGTAGAGAAACAATCGCACTTTCGCTTCTCCTTTTCGAAAAGTTGGCCGCGGGCTAACGATAAAGACTGAATGCTGAGTGAAGCAGGTGTTCAACGATAGTTAGATGCTCGGCATCGGATGCGAGCTGTTTGTTACTGAATGTCTAAGAAGCCCTTGTCGATCTTTTTGTTATCTCGTTAGCCAGAAGAATATTAATGAGTTATCTCTGCATTCAAATTTTGGTATGTCGTGTTATGCGGATCGGCGACTCTCATTTTAAAAGTCATCCGCAGGGCTTCTCACCCCTGATGGACCCGTTTGAGGATGTAGATGCTGAGTTCACGTATAGCTTGCATCGATGTTTGAAAAACACCGTGCTCAACCATACCCGCTGAATCCTTCAATGCCGGTAAACGCAATGTGCGCGCCTTACTCGCCGGAATGTGATCGGCCGAAAAAGAAACCACCGCCGTGCAGGCAATCCGTGAGCCGTATTTGTTCACAGGAGCGAAATCCGCGATACGATCCCTTCACGGGCGGATTCCAGGGAATCTCCCCGTATGCCCCTGAACAGATACAAAAGAAGAGGTGGCATACAAGATGCGCGAAGCCATTATCGTTTAAGTTATAGGTACTCCCTCAACAGCCATCGAGCACTTCCCGGACGACCTTGGCCACCTCGCGAGCGGTCACGGGCTTCATCAAAAATCGCTTGATCCCGCATGCCAGGGCTTTCTCGGATGTGGCGTCATGACTGAATCCGGTGCAGAGTATGATCGGCATATCGGGCCGCACCATCAGCATCTCCGTCGCCAGATGGATCCCGGTCACGTTCGGCATGGTCTGATCCGTGATCACCAGATCGAACTCGTCCGGCGCTTTCCTGAACAGGTCCAGCGCTTCGGTGGCGGACGTCAGACCGGTCACTCTGTACCCCAGCCTTTCCAAGGTTTGCCGGCCGATATCCACGAGCAAATGTTCGTCATCCACAAACAGGATGCGCTCGCCGCCCTCGGGCGCGGTTTCCACATCCGCCGACGGTTCTTTTTTCGCTTCCATTTGGATTTCCGGCAAATAGACCCGGAACGTGGAGCCGACTCCCGGTTCACTATAGACCGCTATGGCTCCTTCGTGGCTTTTCACAATGCCGTGAACAACGGCCAATCCCATGCCGGTTCCCTCTCCCGGCGCTTTGGTGGTAAAAAACGGTTCGAAGATCCGTTCCAACGTTTTCTGGTCCATACCGTGACCCGTGTCGCTGACGGTCAGCCTCTGGTATGTTCCGGAACCCAAGTCCGCGTATTGACCGGCTGAACGTTCATCCAACTCCGCCCGTTCGAGGCTGATTTCCAGCACGCCGCCGTTTCGCCGCATGGCATGGGCCGCATTCGTACACAAGTTCATGATCAATTGATGGATCTGAGTGGGATCCGCCAGCACGACGGCGGGGTTTGTCGTCACATGTCTCTTGATCTCGATGGTGCTGGGAAGCGACGCCCTCAACAACTTCAACGCCTCCTTGACGATTGGGCCAAGCTCCAACGGCCTTCGTTCCTGATCGGTTTGTCTGCTGAAACTGAGGATCTGGTGCACGAGGCTTTTGGCCCGCTCCCCCGATTTGAGCACCTGCCCGAGCTTCTTCCTGGCCGGATGGTCCTCCTGAAGATGGATGAGGGCCAGTTCGGTGTAGCCCATGATGGCCGCGAGAATGTTGTTGAAGTCATGAGCAATGCCGCCTGCCAACGTGCCGATGGCTTGCATTTTCTGAGCCTGGCGAAGCTGGGCCTCCATTCGCTTCTTTTCGGTAACGTCTTTGTAAGAGCCGATCATTGTGGTGACTTTCCCATCGGCATCTCGTATGAACATGCAGCTCTCCAGCAGGTGTTTCACATCCCCGTTCTTGCATCTTACTCTGAACTCATAGGTCAGCTGCCTGTCAGGTCCTTTAAGCGCGGCAACGTATGTCTTCTTGATTTCCTCGAGATCTTCCGGCCGAACCATGTGGCGCTTCATGAAAAATGAAGAACTCGAGAGCTCTTCGGCCGTGTATCCCAATATCTGTTCGCAATTCGGCGAGATATATGTGTACACTCCGTCTTCAAGCCGAAACTCGAAAATGATATCCGAGGTCGCATAGGCTACCAGGCGGTATTTCTCTTCGCTCTCCAGTAGGGCCCTCTCAGCCTGCTTCCGGGCGGTGATATCCCGTGTAACACCCTGAAGTCCGGCGAACCGTCCGGCCGCGTCGCGTATGGGCTTCACACTTACCTCGCCCCAAACCGTCGAGCCGTCTTTGTGCTTGTGTTCCAGCTCCCAGCGTTCCACATCATCCCTGTGAATTCCGGTTGCTTCTTCGCGGATCCTTCGCCGGTAGGCCGTCCTGAGAATCTCAGCGGATGAGGGCGTGAAAATCTCATCTATGGTCTGTCTTGTTGCTTCTTCGGCTGTGTACCCCGTCAGACGCTCGACCACAGGGCTGACATACGTGTGCCGAAAATCCGGACCCAAGGCGTACACGATGTCTCCGGAGTTTTCGATAAGGAGCCTGTATTTCTCCTCGCTTTCCTTTAGTGCCGCCTCGGCGCGCTTCCTTTCATCCAGTTCGCGCTCGATCGCATCGTATAACCGTACGTTTTCCAGAGTGATGGATGCAAGTTCGGCAAATCGGCTCACTATATCGATTTCTTCATCACCGAAGGTTTTTCCTTCCTCCCGGTATACCAGCGCAATGACGCCGTGAACGTGGGTTCCGGACTTGAGAGGCATGGCCACTGCGGCGCGAATCCGCTCGAACTTGGGGTCCGGAAGGCGTTCCTGCCAGGTTCTGTAATCATCGACCATTATTGGAGCGCCCGTTTCAAACACTTTTCCCACGAGGCCCAGTCCGGGATTGAGTCTGAAGCCTATGCTCTTATCGAACGGACCCCAGCCGGCCTTGATTTCCAAGCTGTCCGTTTCCGGCTCGTACAAGTGTATGTATCCATGATCGCATCCAACCAGAGCGCAGGCTCGGGAGACAATGTCCTCGAGGAGGTCGCCGAGTTTCAATCTCTTGAGCAGTCCGAGGCTGGTTTCATGCAGGGCGTCCAGGTATTCTTTCTGACGTCGTAATTTCTCGTTCGTGCGCTTTTGTTCGGAGGACATGCGAGCTACATAGAGAGCCGTTTCGACGGCCATTTCGAGTTCCCGTTTCTGATAGGGCTTGAGGACGTAACCGTAAGGAGGGATTGGTTTGGTTGCTTGAAGCTCTTCCTTGTCTCCTCGGGCCAGACTGAAAACAATGGGGATATCCGCATGGGACAGAATTTCGTCGGCGGCAGCGACGCCGTCCATGTCTCCCTTCAAGGCGACGTCCATGAGAATCACGTCCGGCCTTTGTTCCAGAGCCTTCTGCACGGCGTTCCGGCCGGAATGAACGACGGAGGTAATGGAATACCCCAGGCCCGCCAGCAGGACTGCCAGCTCTTTTCCGATCGGGACATCGGCTTCAACAAGGAGTATCCGTGTTCCTGCCATGTTCAGGCTCCTTTACGGGCCTGGTGCAGTGAAAAACCAAACGCAATACGCGGACCAGAGTTCTTCTTCATCAGCTCTTCAGAGGTAAGGGACCGTCGTCTTTCTCGCCAACGAGGTGGAATCCTTCAAGTATGCTACATCCATAGTGAAATGACGGATCTGCCTGCGATGATATGATTATGTATCGACATTTTGTTAGAAAACTACATCCTTTTTTTGGGCGAAGCACGAGCCGGTAAAGCTCAAGAAATGGTATTTGTCCAATACTAACGCCGGAGGTTCCTCTTGTGGAAACTCGAATTGGAAGGCGGCGCCGAACGCGTTGGAACCGATGACGAGGTGTTCCATCCCCCTCCCGGTGAAACCCGCACTTGTTCCCTCGAATGGAACGAGGAATGAACTCGAGCATTCCGGAGGAAATTCGAGGAGAGCCTTATTCCGGATCAGTCCGAGTGATTCAGGTTGTACCATCCTCTTTCGATCCAGGATCCGAGGTGCCGAGGCTCGGGCCAGCATTTGGATGGATCGAAATCCACGCTCTCCACCGGCCAGATGCCGCCCCCTCGGCCGGGTTCGGTCCACCCGAATTCGATTTCCCGTTCACACGTCTGACAGAACAGATAGAATTCGTGACGTATAGCCTCGGTGTACCGATCGATGCTCGTCCAGTCCGATTTCTCCGCCCGGCGTGTACACGGTTCGCAAAGAACGTGAGATTCCTCGCGGGATTCATCCAACTCTTCCATATTCTTGGCTTCGTAGTTCCAGTTATGCTCCTGGTCCAGCGGCCCCCATTCCACGTACTCCTCCCTGCTCACTACGTCCTGGTGGGCCGCCACGGCGTCGGATCGCTTTCCACACCGGCAGGTCAGCATGCGAAGATCATGAGTACATATTTCGTATGTGTGGACCACAATGAAGGTGTGGCCTCCACATTCCTCGCAATGAAAAGGATGTTCCTCCATCGAAAAACCTCTTTAAATATGTGACGATACCCCTGAAACGTGTCCCTCGGCGAATACGGTCATCTGCGAAAAAGCCATAGTATCAGGCTCAGAACGATGCTGATCAAGAGGCAGGTGCCCAGTGGAAAGTAATAACTATAGTGCTCCTTCTTGACCAGGATATCGCCCGGCAATCGTCCCAACCAGGGTATCTTAGGAACCAGTACCAGGAACAGCCCCACGACAGCGATCACCGCTCCGAGAATGATCAGACTTTTTCCAAATTCCTGTAATGGAGACATGCGGCGGTAGCTCCTTCAACCCGGCCAAAGCATCTGTTTCGTAACAGGCGTGTGGATACTATAGTGCAGCCGTGCTTTCAACGTCAAATGGACGTCAGCCGTGGCGAAACGCTTCCAGGGTCCCGGCCGCTTCGCAAGAGGCGGTGCGGCAGTCGATCGGGACATTTGAAAGGAGCCTGAGGGGAACTTCAATGAAAGGCTCCGCCCGCCTGTGAAGGGGTGCGTTTCCCTCAGCAATTATACCTGCTCCAAGGCACGGTCCAGATCGTCACGAAGATCTTCAAAATCCTCGCAACCGACCGATAGCCGGATCAATTCGTCAAAAATGCCGGCCTTTTCCCGTTGTTCTTTGGACAGGCCGGTATGGGTCATGGACGCCGGATGTTCGATCAGCGATTCCACACCTCCCAGAGAAACGGCCAGCGTAATGGTCTGGACATGGTTCATGACCGTCCTTCCCCCTTGGACCCCGTTTCTGACCCCAAAGCAGAGCATGGCGCCAAAACCGTCCATCTGCTTCCGGGCGATTTGGTGCTGAGGATGATCCGGCAGGCCGGGATACTTCACCCACAGTACCTTGGGATGGTCGCTCAGGAAAAAGGCCAGCTTCATGGCATTATCCTGAGCACGCTCCAATCTCAATGGCAACGTGCGAACGCCCCTCAAGATCAACCATGCCTGGTGGGGATCCATGGTGCCGCCGCACAACGTGAGCGCATGCCTGATTCGTTTGTATACCGTTTCACTGCGGGCCGCCACCATTCCTCCTACGACATCGGCATGCCCGTTCAGGAATTTGGTGCAGCTTTCGATCACTACGTCCGCTCCCCGTTCAAGCGGGCGCTGCAGGTAGGGGCTCGCAAACGTATTGTCTACGGCCAGTATCACGCCTGCATCGTGCGCGATGTCCGCCGTGGCTTGAATGTCGGTCACACCCATGGTGGGGTTTGCGGGTGTTTCCAAAAGCACCAACCGGGTGTTGCTTCTCAGGGCCTGAACTACATTCCCGGTATCCGTGGTATCCACGAAGGTGGCCTGAACCCCGAATCTGGAAAACTCCCTCTCGATCAGCACACGGCTGGGACCGTACAATACTTCCGATGCCACCACATGCGAACCGCTTTCCAGCAGGGCAAAGCAAACGGTGCTCACCGCCCCCATTCCCGACGCCGTTGCCGCCGCCGCGTAAGCCCCCTCGAGATCGGCCACGCATCTTTCCAGTGCGTCTATAGTCGGATTCTTGAGGCGCGTGTAGATGTATCCCGGCCGTTCTCCGGTAAAACGCGCCGCCCCTTCTTCAGCGGTCGGGAAGGCGAACGTGGAGGTCTGAAAAATGGGTATGGACACCTCTCCGAACAGGCTGGGGTCCATTTCGCCGCCATGGATGGCCCTGGTGAACTTTCCGGCGCCGGGCTTGCTATGCTTCAATGACATGAGGTTCTCCTGATCAAACGGTCTATCGAGGGGGCCGCGAAAAGGCAATAAGAAAATAATCATTTACGCGGGAACATCCTACAACAATTTTCTACGTATCTTCCAATCACGATTCCAGTGGCCGATAGAAAGCCCCCGGATTACGGTTTTCGCTCGGTTCCCGTTGGGGAAAAGGCGGCTCCGATCATGGAGCAGCACTCGGTCCGATACCGGACAGCCAAGCCGTCCTCGCGCGCTTTTCGAAGCGCCGAATCGGACGGGAACGCTATGCCGTCCAGTCCGGCCTCGATGGCAAGAAGATCCGTTCGGTCCCTGTGCCGGCCCATGGGGCGTTCGCAACCCAGGACTACGGGAACCTCCGGAAACAAACTCCTGGCTTCCCGAAACAGACGTCCCGCATCCTCGGGATCGAGAGGACGACACCGGCTCATGGGAGTGTGGGGGGTGGGGCGGAACAGGACCAGAACCAGGGAGGAAATGACCTTGCCCCGAATCATGCGGAAGGCCACGGACTCGCCACGGACTTCCCCAAAACCGAGACCGAGAACCACATGGGGCGCTGAAGGGATTCGCCTTTCTTCCAACAGGACGAGCGCCCGTTCGAAGTCGTCGGTGCTTGCGTTCAGGTGTAGCACCTGACGAATGGTTCTGTCATCGCCCACCACGTCGAGCATGGCGCAATCGATCGGCGCCCGAGCCAGCGCGTCGGCCGAGGCCTCGTTTACGAGGCCGGTGTGGACCAGGATCTTGAGTCCCAACTCTTCTTTGATCCGCCGCATCGTCGGCACGAAGGGCTCGAGCGGAACCGAACCGTCCGGGCGAGACCCGCCGCTGATCAGTATACTGTCTCCCCCTTTTTGCACCAGCCGATGCGCCTGTTCCATCAGCTTCTCCGGGGTGGTTGCGGCTCTGGCATGCTTCAGAATGCCGCCCGCGCAGTGGCCGCACTGAAGAGCGCACCATTCTCCGGTTACGCTCACCATCGAGGTTCCACAGCGGGTCACGTTGCTGAAACCGTCGGCGTCGTATCGTTTGAACGCGGGAGCGAAGAAAGAAACGGTGGCGGTCATGGTTCCTCGGATATCGAGATCGATTGCTTACGGGCGAACGCGGCGCTGAAGTCTCGACGGCGGGCATCGCGGCCGGTACGGATCACGAAGTTTTGCCCTCCACCTCCAATGGCTTTTCCCCCTGATCGGGTCCTTCGATCGCCTGCCTGGTCTTCATCCACAAGTCCATGGCCAGGGAAAACAGGGAAGGGACCAGAATAAGCGTAAAAACGGTAGATACGATCAGACCGCCCACGACTACGCTTCCCAGGCCCCGGTAAAGCTCGGATCCGGCTCCGGGAAAAAGCACCAATGGGAGCATACCGAAAACCGACGTCAACGCGGTCATGAAGATCGGTCGAATGCGCACTTCCACCGACCTCCGAATCGCGTTCCGGGGTTCAAGTCCGGCCTCGCGCATGAAGTTCAACGCCTGATACACAATGAGTATGGCGTTGTTCACCACCACCCCGACAAGAATCACGAATCCCAGCATGGTCAACACGTCCAATGCGCTGTATGCGATGAAATGCGAGGTGAGGTACAGGCCCAGAAATCCGCCGGCGGCCGCCAGCGGCACGCTGAACATGATGATGAGCGGGTATAGGAAGTTCTCGAAAAGGGCGCTCATCAACAGGAATGTGATCACCAGGGCCAGCAGGAAATTCCACTGGAGGGCCTTCCGGGTGCGAGTCAAGTCGTCGGCAGTCCCGGAAATCGAGACGCGGTAAGGCGGCTTCAATTCTCCGGAGTCGGTGAGGGGCTTTACCACCTTGTTCTGGATGGTATCCATAGCCGTCTGGAGTGGCATGTCCTCCGGCGGGCTGACCCTTATGGTAATGGCCCTCTGACTCTCGATATGATTGATCTGAGTCGGACTGTCTACGAGATACACGTCGGCCACCGTGCCGAGTGTAATCCGCTCACCCGTTGGGGAATTCAGCAATAAGTCCCGGAAATCCTGAGTATGACGAATCGTGGTCTCCTGCCCCATCAGGGTAAGGTCTATCCGTTTGCCCTCCGGCCGCACCTCTCCCACCTTGGCGCCGTCCAATAATGCATCCACATTCAACCCGATCTCCTCGGCTGTGAGTCCGACTCTCGCGCTCCGCCTCCTGGCCGGTATCACCCGGACTTCCGGATTCCCCAGGTCTAGACTGGGTACCGGCAAAATCTGGGCATCAGGAATTAACCCCTTGGTCGCGCCAAAAACACGACCTCCAAAATCAATCAGCCGCCTCAGATCCGGACCGCTGATGTCCACATCGATGCTTCTTCCTTGGCCTATGCCTCGCTCGAAAAGGCTCGTTTGAAGCACGATGGGTATCATGCCCGGAACATGAGCCAGTGCGTCTTGCATCAGAGGAATCAGTTCCCGAGCCCGGTTTGGGTCTGAAGTCGAAGCACCCATGAACAATTGTTTCTGCCAAGCCACGAAAAAGAAGTTCTGGATATGAGGGGGATCGGAAGGGCTCGGCTTACCGCTACCCGATCCGTCTTCCCAATAGGGCCTCAGGGTGGATTCAACGGTCTCCGCGACTTCGCGGTATTCGTCCAGGTTGTATCCCGGCGGAGGGATCATGATCCCGAGGATGAGATTCCGATTTCCTCCGGGAAGGTATTCCGTCTGCGGAGACAAGACCCAGGCTATGCCCAGAGACAGTCCGGTCATGATCATTACAACGGCCAAACGAAGAACTTTACTGCCGCATACCCAGTAGATGAAGCGCCCCAGGCTCTGCGTCAGAATCGTCCCCAGGTGGGCCAGCCCGAACAGGTTATGGAATCCCCGCCGGAATCGGCCGCCGACGGAAGCAGGATCTCCCGAATTCGCTCGCCGGATGATGCGAGCCGCGAGAGAGGGAATTACGGTGATCGAAACCAAGAGGCTCAGAAAAACGGAACAGCTCACGGCAATGGAAATGTCCCGAAACAGTTGGCCCGCCTCTTCCTCCACAAAAATGACGGGAAGAAAAACTGCGACGGTGGTGAGGGTGCTCGCCAAAACCGCACCCCATACTTCCGACGTACCGTGGTAAGCCGCCTTGGCTTTGCTCTCGCCCTGCTGGTGAAGCCTATAAATATTCTCGAGCACCACAATAGAGTTGTCCACCACCATGCCTGCGGCAAAAGACATGCCTGCCAGGGAGATCACATTGATGTTTCGCCCCAGGGCCACCATCAGTATGAACGTCCCTACAATGGATATCGGTATGGCCGTGGCGATGATCAGAGTGGTGGAGAAGCTGCGGAGAAAAAACAGCAGCACCAAGATGGCCAGCGTACCCCCTACCCAGAGGTTCTGCCGGACCAACTCGATGGCGCTGTCAATGTATTCGGTCTCGTCATAGACCTGCTGGAGCCTTAAACCCTTCGAGGCCAGAATTCCCTGGTTCAGTTCATCGATCCCTTTTTTCAGGCCGTTCATGACTTCAAGAACGTTGGTTCCCGCCTGACGGACGGCATTGATGGCCAGCGTGGATTTCCCTTTCTGGCGCACCTCGTTTGTAGCCTTTTTGTATCCGAATCGCGATTTGGCTACGTCCTTAATAATAACAGGAGACCCTTGCTCCCATTTCACGGTCACCCGATCCGCATCTTCGGGGATCAGAAATTCGCCTTCCGTGCGGGCGATATACCGGCGTTTGCCCTCGTCAAAGTCCCCCGCGGAAATATTCCGATTCGCGGCTGAGAGCGCGTCGCGCATTTCCTTGATGGTGAGCTTTCGCGCGGCCACGGCCTCGCTGTCGAACACCACCTGCATTTCCCGTTCGCGCCCGCCGTACACGTTGATCTTGGCGATGCCGGGGACGCGTTCCAGACGCGTCTGGATTTCATCCTCGGCAAAGTCCAGGAGCGTATAAATTTGAGGAGCATCCTCACGAACTCGCTCCAATATGATCCAGGCAATGGGCGGTGCGTTTTCGCCGGCGGATACAATAATAGGCTTGTCTGCGTCCGCGGGATAGGTAGGCACCTGGTCCAGTTTGTTGGAAACCTTCAGCAGGGCGGCTTCCACGTCCGTGCCTACCGAGAACTCGAGGGTCACCGTGCCCATCGAGTCCGCGGACTCGCTGGTCAGCTTAACCAGCCCTTCCACGCTTCGGAGGTATTCCTCCTGCTGTTCGACGATCTCCCGCTCGATCTCCTGGGGAGAAGCGCCGCGCCAGATGGTAGTCACGGTGATATTGGGCCGCGTCACATCAGGGGTCAGCTGGACGGGTATCCGCATTAAGGATAGAATCCCGAATAGCACCAAAAAGAATACGCCAACGATAACAGTGACGGGGTATCTGATGGCTGAGTCTACTAGTTTCATAGGACCGGGCCGCTATCCCTCGTTCAATATGCGAACCGGTTGGCCAGGGAAGAGACGTTCATTTCCTCGAACCACCACCTGGTCTCCGGGCTTGAGTTCACCCTCCACTTCCACGCGGCCGTCATACTCGTCGCCCATGCGAACCGAAACGGGAACGGCTTTTCCGTCGTTGATCTTTACTACGGATCGTTCCGCTCCGCTGAGCACGATGGCATCCTTGGAAACGAGCAGCGCCTTTCGGGGTTGCCCCACTCCCAGGTTCACTCTGGCCAGCATACCGGGTTTGACGCTTCTTCCCGGATTGGCCAATCGAATGTGCACCGGAAAGGTCCGCGCCGCTTCGTCCCCTTTGGGGATAATTGCATACAGCTCGCCGGTGAATTTCTCACCCTCCAACGCATCGAAGGCAATGGTCGCCTTGTCTCCGACGGCGAGGTGTTGGATGTACTTTTCCGGCACGGGCACCACCACCTTCGAGGGGTCGACAAGAAAAAGGTGGGCTACGGCATCGCCCTCGTTAAGCCATTCCCCCACTTGGGTGAATCGTTCCACCACCACGCCTGAAAGAGGCGCACGAACGGTTTTTTTTCTCAAACGATCCCGGATCAAATTCAAAGAAGCATCGAGTTGTTTCGACTTCTCCGTTAACGCCCTGTGCTCGAACAGGGCGTCATCATATGCTCTTTGAGCCACGCTGGCCTTACTGATCAACGCTTCCTGGCGTTCCATTTCCCTTTTGGCGCGCTCGAGCTGCGCTTTGGTTTCCCCGAAAGCGCCCTCGGCCTCTCGAACCTGAAAATTCAGCTCGGACGAGTCCAATTGGCAGAGCACGTCGCCTTTTTGAACATAGTCGCCTTCTTCCACTTCCATGTCTAGAACGATGCCTGGTTCTTCCGAAGCTACACGCGTTTCGATCCATGGGCGAGCGGCGCCGAGAAGGCTTATCCGACTATCTACGGTCTCTTCGGTCACCAGGCCCACTTTGACGGGCGCGGGAGGAGGCGCGTTTCCCTCGGGCGGTTGAGCCCACGGGGCGGTGGCTGCACATGACAGACACAGGACAAGACATCCGAGGCATGCAATTAAACGTTGAGATACGGTTCGCCGGCCATGATTCATCATGTTCACCCTGAAGTTGGTCATTAAGACAATCGTAAAATAATAACGCTTCAGGCCCGCCTCTGCAATCCAAATCCCCCACTTCCGAGCAGCGAAGAGATCCGAAACGCGCAACCCGGTACGTGCCAGGTCGATCGAGAGAGCGGGATATGGGCTCGACCTGACGCTCAACTTCCCGTTGCTCAATTTCAGTACACTTCTCCTTGGAAACTGCTCAATTTCTGGGCAATCTCCAGAGTGGTTCCGCCGCCCGATTCAATAAAATGTAGTTATATAAATATGTTAACAAAATGGCATTCTTCTTGCTTAGGAGCGGGGGTTGGGCAAAGAGAAATAAACCGGTCCGATCATTTTTCGCACTTGATCTCGGTCAATCTTCGGGGGTTGGATACCGTGCCTTTCTGGAAAAAGATCTCAATCCGGCGACTTCGATACCGGTTCAGATGCAAGGAGGCAGTCTGCCTGCTCGGTTTTGATGGAGC
>JACQYL010000087.1 GCA_016208165.1 Deltaproteobacteria bacterium | reverse complement strand
TTTCCCGGATCGGCGGTCTCGTAGACCACGGACAAAGCATCATGTTTGCCTTGCAGATAGGTTTCAAGGGATCTCCAGCCCACGGCGCCGTGAGGATCCAAGAGCACTCCGTAGGTTTCGTGGACGGCCTTCATGGTTTCATAATGGGTCGGGTTGTTGACGCTGATGGATACGATGTCTCCGCGGAGCATTTCCAGGTCCGGCATGCGGTCGATCCGCCCTTCCTGGGTCACTTTGCCCGTGGCCGGATCGCGTACGTCGTAAATGTGCCCGCCGTATAAATCAATCAGTCGAGCTAAATTGCTCGGATTGGCGACGATCATTGCGGAGGACGGCGACTCGACCGACGGCCGAACCCGATAGACCCCGGTTTCCAGGAAATCGGGAAATTCGGTGTTTTCGTTGACGCCGCAAACGATTTTGCTCACGGGCAGTCCCATTTCACGGGCGATGACCGTACCCATCATGTCACCAAAGTTGCCGGAAGGTACGCTTGCCATCATGGGCTCATCATAGGTCGCTGTGCGGGAATAGGCGAAGAAAGGGTATACGGCCTGAGGTAACAGGCGACCCAGGCTGATGCTGTTGGCTGAAGTGAACCGCTCGGGATCGCCAAACAGTCGTTCAGCAAACGGCCTATCCCCTAGAAGTCGTTTTGCAATCGCCTGGCAAACGTCGAAGTCGCCGTTCACCTCCACGGCGTACACGTTTTTCTTGAGGGTGGTCATTTGCCGTCGCTGCCGCTCGCTGATGGAAGCCTTGGGATAGAATACGAAGGTGTCCACATTCTCGAGACCGTAAAGCGCGTCCGCAACGGCGCCGCCGGTATCCCCGCTGGTAGCCACGGCCACTACCCGCTTTTGTCCGCTGCGCCCAAGGAAATAATTGAGGGTCCTTCCAAAAAAGCGGGCTGCATAATCCTTGAACGAATACGTGGGTCCCCGGGTCAGCCACATGATGTACGTCTTACCGGTTACCCATTCGACCCGTGTGGGAATCACCTGCTCGTCATAGGCGTCTTCCAGTAAGGCTTTCAAATCTTCCGCGGGCATTTCGGAACAGAGATAGGGTAATAGCACATCGTAGGCAATGGCGGCGTAGGTTTTGTCTGGCATGGACGCGATACATGACCCGTCTAATCGGGGTATATCCGATCGCGCGAGCATATAGAGACCGTAATTGGAGGCCAGTCCCCTCATAAAGGCCTGTTCGAACGTGGCATGCTCGTTCTTGTTGTTGGTGCTGTAGTAGTAAATCCGTTTCATGTGCGACCATCTTTCTCGATATTCGGTCTCGACCCGGCCGGAGGTTTCACCAACGGAGCTTACTCCGAGCATTCGGCGTGAGAAGCCGTGTCTCTATAAGGGAAACAATCATTTAAGATCATGACGCTGACATTGTCAAGCAAGGTGCGGCTCGTCTTGGACCTTTTCCTTGACAGATGAGCCGGATATGCCCTACTCTTTTTATGGTCGCAGGTGTGAAGACTTAATAGGGAACCCCGTGAGACTCGGGGGCGGTCCCGCCGCTGTAACCGGGGACGGCGTTTCCAAGCCACTGCTCATGCGCACATGGGTGGGAAGGCGGGCGTATTCGGACGATCCGGGAGCCGGAAGACCTGCCTGCGAGACGTCTTACCGCGTCGAAAGAACACGGTAAACTGCAAGACGGGGATCAAGTAAACCGGGTGCAATCCCTCAGCCGATAAGGCGCGGGGATTTTTTGCTTTTGGCTCGTCGTCTTCGAGATGCCATTGCGCACGTGGCGCACCATTTCCGGGCAGCAGAGCGGGCGGGGAGATTCGGCACGTCTAATGAACGACAGGGCGACCATACCTCGGGCATGCGTCATCGCAGGGACCCACAGCGGCGTCGGGAAAACGACTCTGGCCCTGGGCCTCATGGCGGCGGCCCGCCAACAAGGCATGAACCGCCGGCATGGCTGAAGCACTGGCCGGGCTTTGATCTCGAATCGCGTACGGTTCCCTCTGGAGTGGCAAGGTGCACCGTCCGACGGTTATTACAGACCATCGTACCGGAACCAGAGTCTCCCCGACCTGCAAGGAGGTAACTGGGAGTTCAATCTTGACATTTTACGCTCATACGCCTAAATTTTACCGGCTTTTAAAGAAGCGGGAGGGCAGCGTCATTCGATGCCGATCCTGCAAGGAATCAACGCCGCCGGGAAGGAATGGGAAACTGAAATGCCGTTTTTGATTGGGAAGGGAGGCTTTTTCATCTGGCCTCTGCTGCTCTGCTCGGTCATCGCTTTAGCGATTGTGGTGGAACGGGCCGTGTGTTTCCTGAGGAATGAAGGTCCGGGCAAGGACTTTCTGCTGCGAATCGTACCCCTGCTCCAGAAATCGAGACTCCAGGAAGTGCTTTCCCTGTGCAAGAATACCAAAGGACCGTTGGCTTGTGTCTGCCGCACCTACATCGAAGCAACGAACATGCCGAAACATGAACGGGACGAGATTCTGTTTCGGGAAGGAAGCCAGCAGATTGCCGTGCTGGAGCGACGGCTTCGAGGATTGTCCCTCGTCGCTGAAATTACTCCCTTACTGGGGCTTCTGGGAACGGTTACAGGGATGATCCAGGCGTTTCAACGCATCCAGGGGTTGGGAGGCCAGATCAACATCGAAGCACTGGCGGGAGGCATCTGGGAAGCGCTGCTCACCACGGCCGTCGGCCTGACCATCGCTATTCCGGCCATGGCCGCTTTCCACCTGTTCCAATCCAGGATCGACCATACCCAGGCCAACATGCACTACCTGATCGCTTATTTGAATGAACACGTCGGCTTCAAGTCCGCGGGATCCGAAACCATTCCCGTGGAAGTCGAGTGCGCATAAGGGGTACGGCTTATGGAATTTCGGCGGGCCCGCAAGGTACGTTCTCCGATGTCCATAGCGCCATTGGTGGATATTGTCTTTCTGTTGCTGATCTTTTTTCTCCTCAGTTCATCGTTTCAGAATCCGGCCATCAAGCTCGATCTGCCGGAGGCGGAGAGCCGCGCGCATTCGGAACAGAAACCCATTACCATTGTCCTGGACCGCAACCTGAAACTGTTTCTGAACGCGGACGAGCTGAGCTTCGAGGAGTTTCCGCAGCGGTTGAGCGCCCTGATGCAGCAGACCGGAGGCCGGGACGTCATCTTCAAAGGGGACAAAAGCGTTCCTTACGAGATGGTGATCCGGATCATGTCGTTATCCAAGAAGTCGGGTGCTGAACACATCAATCTTTCCCATCGCTATCTTCCCTGAACGTGGAACACCGAGAATCCAAATTCTGGCTCTACCTGGCCCTGGCGCTGGCCGTTCATGCCGGCCTGCTGTTGGCTTTTGCCGGCCGCAGCACCAACATCCAGGAGCCCGACCAGACGTTCAGCGTGGATTTGAAGAACTTTCAGGTCCCTGAATCGACCGTGGTTGAGACCCTGCCTCAACCGGAGTCTCTCCCGGTCCATCCGACTCCGCCGGAGGACCCTCTCGAGCCGCGGCAGGCCATGGCGCAACTCCCGGTTCCTATGCCGAAACCATCCGTGGTTTCGGATCGGAAGCCGGTAACTCCGACGCCCCGGCGTGTGGTCATTCAAGAGGCCGCCATCCAACGCCCGAGCGCACCGTCGCCCGCGGCCGTGCCGACCGATAGAACGCTCAACGCCACGGCGGACGCCATGTCCCGGTATCTTTCGGCTGTCCAGGCCCAAATCCGCGCCAACAAAAGATACCCGAGGCTTTCGAGAAGCCGTTCCGAAGAAGGAGCCGTGACGGTGCAATTCCGGCTGCACGAGAACGGCGCCATTCAGAGCGGCCCGAAGGTGTCCAGGTCTTCGGGGCACCCCATGCTGGACGGTGAAGCCCTACGAAGCGTCGAGGTTTCGGCGCCGTATCCCCGCTTTCCGGAATCCGTGCGAAAAGAATACGTGGATCTCGAGATCGTAATTGTGTTCCGGCTGGAGGAGAGATCTTAACATACGGTCGTACGGATTCCGTCGGCTAAGTATCCCCTCTTTTACCTTCCAGGTAGAAATCCTTTGACTTTGGCGCTTCTTCTTGCTGTAAGGACACAAATGTCCTATAATTGATATGTATGAAGCTGAAGCAAGTTGTGCGAAGATTAAAGGCAGCCGGGGTTTTGGTCGACGCGTCCCGTGGAAAGGGGGGGCATTGCTTGTTGCGATACAACAATAAAAGGACCACGCTGCCATGTCACGGCAATGATCTGGGCAATGTGCTAATAAAGCGTATTTGCAGGCAACTCGGCCTGGACGAGAAGGAGATACTTTAATGTTTACAGGCTACCCGGTTGAATTCGAGCCGGATGATAACAACACCGTGATCGCTACGTGCCCCGATGTTCCGGAGGCCTTATCCGCCGGGCAAACTGAATCGGAAGCGCTTGATTGGATGGAAGACGCTTTGTGTGTCGCTCTGTCCGCCTATGTGGACGACAACGAGGATATACCCAAACCGTCCGCACCCAGGAAAGGGCAACCGATGGTGGAGCTTCCTCCGATGGCCGTCATGAAGCTGACCATTTATCAAAGCATGAGAGATCAGGGCGTCACGCAGGTGGAGCTTGCTCGCAGACTCAACTGTGATGCTCGACAGGTGCGCCGGATTCTTGACCTCGATCACCATTCCCGGCTGAACCAACTGGAAGCCGCGCTTCGCGCCTTGAAGAAAAAACTGGTGATCGATATCCGGGAAGCCGCCTGAAGCGGGGGGATGATGAAAGGAAATCGTATCCGATAGGAGAGAAAATGACGGAGGGCATGAAAGGGATTCCGTTTATGACCTCCGAGTGGGGCAAAACCTTTCAACTTTCAATATTTCACGGATGTCCCCAAATCGTGTGCAAAAGTTAAAGGCGACTTTCGTCGCCTCTTTTATTAAACACTCAGATTGTATTCCATTCGACACATCCAATTAGGCTCCCACCTCCCGTCTTTTCCCTTCCCGGCTCATTGAAACGTGCTCACGCCCTTTTCAGGGGCGCTCTTATTTGACTTCGATTTTCTTGGCTTTTGCTTCCTTCTTGTGCGGCATTACCAGGGTTAGCACTCCGTCCTTGAAGGTGGCTTCCACCTTGGCTTCGTCCACTTCTCCGGGCAAACGCAGGCTTCTGGAGAACGAGCCGTACACCGATTCCTTGAGGTAGAAGTTGGCGCCTTCTTCTTCTTTGCGCGCCTCTTTTTTGCCGCTGATGGTTACCATCCCGTTGTCAACGGTGATGTTTAAGTCGTCCTTGTTGATACCCGGCATCTCGGCCGTAAGATAGTACTTGTTGTCCTTCTCGAAGAAATCCAGAGCAGGCACCCACTCCTCGCCTTCAAACCGCGGCCATTCAGTCCACAATCGGTCAAAAAAAGCATCTCCCCAACCTTCGCCGCCCGGGGTCATCCATAAAGGTCTCCGTTTCTTTCGAACCAATGGAAGATTCATATGTGTACCTCCTTTCGTCTGAGATCGCCCTTATTCGGCACTAGCCGGAATTCGCTGTTTACTTAAAAAATAAGCATCCTCTTTCTCACGTTCAATGATTCCTATATCAGAAATGATGAGACTTCCGGATTGTGCAGGGTTTTGGACGGCCGGAATAGGATGCACGGCTCGCACCGGATGGGTCATCCGGCGTAAAAAGCGCGGGAGAACGTGTAAGAGCGATGCAGGCTCGATCGCGTCGAGAAAGAGCACCCGGAGAATCGCGCTCGTCCGGGCAGTGAAACGGCGTCACTTCACCGGGAACAGGAGGGAGTCCAATTGAATTCCAAGCCAGAGGCCGTAAGTAACAAAGGGCGCCAGTCCGAAAATTGTCGAAACGCTGACGGCCGTTAATTCGGCGTCCCGGGCTTCGAGCAACCGTCTGCTCGTCATCGCACCGACCCAGACCATTACGGCGGCGAAGAGCACAAAACCCGCCAGATAGACCGGTTCAGGCAGGAGTGACAGCCGGTGGATCCCAAGACCCGGATAGTAGGCATCGAGGACCGGCAACACGAGAATCAGTCCCAGGCAGGACAACACGGCCACGTGGAGGGAATGCATGTGTCGCACAACAGGAAGTACCGCCAGAATAATCGAGCCGAAAAGGAGCGCACTCTGGGTCAGTACGAATCTCACGAGATAAGAGGGGTCGCGGGCGGAAAATGCGGCAAAATCCCATCCGTCCTCCGCGGATATGCCGAGAAGGATCGGCGCCATGCTCAACACCAGAAACAACGTTCCGTATGCCTGAAAGGCGTGCTTGATGATAACTACCATGAAATGGGCTCGAGCGTGTTCTTCCGGAACCATCTCTTCGAAAACATGCGGCAGCAGGATCAGGGTGAGATAGGCGGACAAGGCTGCGTAGGTTTGCCAGAAAGTGAAGACGTTCAGGCTTTCCAGGATCTCGTTCCAGGGCATGTCTCTGCTCCGTTGAGTGATATCGGTAACGGTGGTCGGTCCGCGCAACGTCGGGGCGCCCCTTCCGTCTTTTTTATTCTTTATCATAAGGATTGACAACAAACCAGCGGAGGCTGTAATGTATAATACACCGTTGGGGGTGCTAGGCTTGGGCCTAGGGCTGAGATCATACCCTTTGAACCTGATACGGGTAATACCGGCGCAGGGAAACGGAGAACAGATACCGTTTCGATCAGGCAAAGCCGTCCTCTATACGGAAAAAGAGAGGAGCGGTTTTTTTGTTTTTGTTAAGCGAATCGGAGGAAGCGCGTTACCAACGCAATATTCGGGTCCCGGAAATTGGAGTTGCCGGGCAGAAAAAGCTTTTCCAAGGCCGAGTTCTGGTTATTGGAGCCGGAGGACTCGGTAGTCCCGCATTGGCTTACCTGGCCTGTGCAGGCGTCGGGACTTTGGGGATTCTCGACAACGACTTCGTAGAACTGTCCAATCTGCAACGCCAAATTCTCCATTTCACATCGGACCTGCAGCAACTCAAGATCCGCTCGGCATCGGGAAAAATAGCCGCCTTGAATCCGAACGTGCGTATTGTAACCCATCAAGTCCGGTTCTCCGCGGAAAACGGACGCAGCATCGTGCGCGATTACGACTTCGTCATCGAGGCCACCGACAATTTCGCGTCCAAGTTCGCCGTAAACGACGCTTGTGTACAGGAGAACGTTCCTTACTCCCATGCGGGCGCCATGGGCCTGGTTGGCCAGGCGATGACCGTAATACCGGGGAAAGGGCCCTGTTTCCGCTGCGTGTTTGGAGGCGTCGAGAACACGGAAAAGGCCCCAATGCCTTCGGAAATCGGTATCCTGGGCACGGTGGCGGGAGTCTTGGGATGCGTTCAGGCCTCGGAAGCCATCAAATATCTGGCGGAATTCGGGGAACTCCTGGTGGGGAGGCTGCTGACTTACAACGCGCTGGATTCATCGTTCCGGACCGTGCCCCTGCCGAAAGGCAACTGTCCGGTTTGCCGCAAATCGAAGACGGAGGCTTAAGCCCTGGAGGGTGATCCGGAGTCTCTATCGTGTGGGATCGGCTCTCGCACAGGACGATTTCGGGACGCGGGAACTTCAGGGAAAACCGAATGGTTTCGGGTTCCTGATTCAAGGTCCGGCGAGAGTCCGGACGTGACGGAGGAATGGATATTTCGTGCGCGGCCCGAACATGGTTCGTAGGTTTTCAACGTTTCAACATTAGAATTTGGGGGTCCAGTTTTGATTGATCTATCACCTCTCGTCATAGCGGGTCGTTCTTTCCGTTCGCGTCTGTTGGTGGGAACGGGAAAGTTCCCGTCCACGGAGCTTATGGTTCAGGCCATAGAAGCATCGGGCGCCGAAATAGTCACAGTAGCGCTGCGCAGGGTGGAATTGGACAACCCTGCGGATGATCTCATGTCCGCCATCGATCGCGAGCGGTACTTGCTGCTGCCGAACACCAGCGGCGCTCGGGACGCGGAGGAGGCTGTCCGCCTGGCTCGAATCGCCCGCGCCGCAGGCTGCGATCCTTGGATCAAGCTCGAGGTGACGCCGGATCCCAACTATTTGCTGCCCGATCCCATCGAAACCCTGAAAGCGGCCGAGATTCTTGTAAAAGAGGGATTCACGGTGCTTCCATACATCAATGCGGATCCCGTTCTGGCCAAACGACTCGAGGATGTGGGAACGGCGACGGTTATGCCTTTGGGCGCCCCCATAGGGACCAATCGTGGAATTAGAACGAAGGACTCCATTCAGATTATTATCGAGCAAGCACGGGTTCCCGTGGTGGTGGACGCCGGACTCGGCGCTCCGTCCCACGCGGCGGAAGCCATGGAAATGGGGGCGGACGCCGTGTTGGTGAACACGGCCATCGCTGTGGCCGGAGACCCGGTAGCCATGGCGAAAGGGTTCAAACTGGGAGTCGAGGCGGGTTTCTTGGCCCGGCAGGCGGGTGCGGGCAAACAACAGTGGAAGGCTGAAGCCAGCTCGCCCCTGACCGGATTTTTGAGGAGTGTCTGATCATGTCGTTTTCGGAAGAGATCGAGAAGCTGGATTGGGAAAATGTAAGAAGCACCATTGCGGGCGTTACGGCACGGGATGTCGAGCGTTCACTGCAAACCGAACGAAGAACCTTTCGGGACGTATTGAGCCTCCTGTCCCCTGCGGCGGAATCCTATCTGGAATCCATGGCTCAGATCGCGCACAACATCACGGTCCGGCGTTTCGGACGTATCATCCAGATGTATGCGCCCATCTATGTCTCGAGCGAGTGCACCAATTCCTGCGTATATTGTGGATTCAATCGACATAACGCTATTGAACGGGCGACGCTCACATTGGATGAAGCGGCTCGCGAAGGAGAAATACTGCACAGGGAAGGCTTCCGCCATGTACTGTTGGTCAGCGGCGAATCGCCCCGACACGCGTCGGTGGACTACCTGTGCGCCGTTGCTGAACGTCTTCGTCCTCTGTTCGCGTCGATTTCCATTGAAGTGTATCCCCTGGATACGGATGAGTATAGAGCGCTCATCGCATCGGGCGTCGACGGACTGACCATTTACCAGGAGACCTATCATAAGGGGCGATATGCGGAGGTCCATCCCGCCGGCCGGAAACGGAACTACAAGTGGCGTCTCGATACCACGGACCGCGGCGGTGAAGCCGGATTCCGCCGGCTGAACATCGGCGCTCTCTTGGGGTTGTCGGACTGGCGAATCGAGGGGGCTTACATGGCCTTCCACGCCGCCTATTTGACCCGGCGATTTTGGAAGAGCCAGATCTCGGTCTCGTTTCCGAGGCTCCGGCCCGCCGCGGGCGGGTACGAACCCGAGTTCCCCGTCAGCGATCCCCAAATGGTGCAGCTCATGTGCGCGCTTCGGCTGTTCCTCCCGGACGCCGGTCTGGTTCTTTCAACGCGTGAATCCCGTGAATTGCGGGATAATCTCGTTCCCTTGGGGGTAACGCAGATGAGCGCCGGAAGCAAAACGGCTCCCGGGGGATACGCTTCCAAACCCGAGGCGGAAGGGCAATTCGAGGTGAGTGATAAACGCAGTCCGGGGGAAGTAGCTCATATGATCGCCTCTCGAGGCTATGAACCGGTCTGGAAAGACTGGGATGCCGCTTTCTTGACCGGCGGCGAGGCCGGATCGGCATTGGACGTGAGGCGAGCGTCCGTCGAACGGTAACCACGCCGCTTGCGCCGGGAATTCCGTTCTTGCTTGGATTCCGGGCGTCAAAAATGCGCCTACCGATTTGCAGGCTCGAGCCGGCATGCCATTCGCCGGAGAGGCGCGGTAAAAAACGAGGTCGGCATGTCCATTTGCGTCAGACTGAACGGCGAAGACCGTTCGCTTGCTCCGAACACCACTGTTTCGGGCCTTTTGGAATTTTTGAAGGTGCCTGCGACTAATGTGGTCGTGGAACGGAACCGGCGAATTGTGGATCGAGACACGTTCGACCGGGAGGTTCTCGAGGACGGCGATGAGGTCGAACTGATTCGCTTTGTGGGGGGAGGATGACCAGAGAAGATCGTATAGCGCTTTTGCGCGACGTCGACCTATACCCGGTAACCTGTCAGGACCTCTCTGACGGACGAACCGATCTTGAGGTGTTGGACGGGGTTCTCGCCGGTGGCGCCCGAATGATACAGCTTCGAGAGAAGTACTGGGACAAGAAAGACTTGTACGAATTGGCGGTTGAATTCCGTAAGAAAACCCTCGAGCACAACGTCCTTCTGATCATCAACGACCACGTGGACGTTGCCTTGGCGGTGGATGCGGACGGGGTTCATCTCGGGCAGGAAGACCTGCCCATTCCGGCAGCCCGGAGCATTGCACCGGAACTGATTCTTGGTGCGTCCAGCCATAACCTCGAGGAAGCCTTACGCGCGCAGGAAGAAGGAGCCGACTATGTAAATATCGGCCCCATTTTCCCCACGAAGACCAAAGACAAGATCACGCGGTTTATAGGCCCCGACGCCGTCCGGGAGATCTCGCCTCATCTTCACATACCGTTCACCACCATGGGAGGCATCAACCTGGACAACATTCGGGAAGTGCTCGAGGCTGGAGCACGCCGCATTGCGATGGTTACGGGGGTCACCCGTGCCGAAGACATAGCGGAGAGGGTGCGCGCCCTGCGCGGGGTGATTCTCTCCTATGATTAAGCGGGGCCGGTGAACAGGGACGATCGATCCCGCGCATGTCTCTATGTCGAGTTGGAGGAATACATAGGGCGACGAATCATGCCCATGAGGTTCCCTCGATCACCAATACCGTGGCGGCGAATGCCGATGTAGGGGCCAACGATTTTTCGCCCCTACTCCTCGTGTCCTAGAAGCACCATCCGCCGGTGTCTCGCCGCGTCACGCTTTTCCTTCCAATGGTCCCATTCTCTTCGAAGTTCTTCGAGGCGAATTTCTTCCGAGTTCAGACGATGGCGCAGTGTTTCATTACGGCCGGCGGGTCGCTCCATTTCCTCTTCAATTCGTTTCCGGAGTGTCGCGATGCGCTCCTTAACCGGGAGGGCTTCGGACCGAATGCGTCTCATGACCGCCAGGATTTCAGCTTCTTCTTTAGTAAGGCCTTTCTTGGCGTCGAGAAGAAGGGCCCGCTCCTGGTCATCCTCGCAGAACACGTTTGGGATCGTCTCGAGAGTGATCGCTCCTGGATTACGGTATTTAGGTCTGGTTTCTTCGTCCACGGTCGGCGCCTTCGTTCGGGTCCCGGTTTTGGTCCATTCGACCCACCCAGGAGAACGGCACGGAGCCGGCCGAAGGGGCGCTTTTCTCCTGAGGGTCTCGGGGGCAGGGGTCCCGAACCATCAAACATCAGTGAGTTTTGATCTGAAACTGTTCCAGGTGTAAGATCTCCGAGGATTTGATCACGATGCTCTTATTGATCTTCCGTTCCAGAAACTCGATGTGCTGATTTTCTTCGTCCAGAAGCATGTTGCTGATTTCGGGGTGTACACGAACGTGTAGGTTGTTTTCCTGTATCTCCGGCGCCTCTCTCTCGATATTTCGAAAAATTTCGTAGCAGATGGCTCTTTTCGATTTGAGCAGGCCCTCTCCTTCACAATAAAAGCAAGGCTCCGACAGAAAGCGGTTGATGTTTTCGCGAGTGCGCTTGCGCGTCATTTCGATGAGGCCCAATTCGCTCATTCTCAGGACGTGGGTTTTGCTCTTGTCTTTGTGCAGGGCCTCCTTAAGAGAAGCGAACACCTTCTCCCGATCGCTTTCGCGTTCCATGTCGATGAAATCAATGACGATCAGGCCCCCCAGATTTCGAAGGCGTAGTTGATAGGCGATTTCCTTGACCGCCTCGAGATTGGTTTTCAGGATCGTTTCCTCGAGATTGCGTTTCCCAACGTAGCGGCCGGTGTTCACATCGATGCTGACCAGGGCTTCCGTCATCTCGATGACGATGTATCCACCCGACTTGAGCCATACTTTCTTACGAAGCGCCCGGTAGATCTCCATCGCGATGCCGTAACGATCGAAAATGGGCTCCGGGTCGGTATACAGTTCCACCGCCGGAGCCAGGCTCGGCATAAACGTTTGAATAAAATTAAGAACGGCCTCGTACTCCTCCCACGAGTCTATGATCAGACGGTCCACTTCTTTGGTGAACAGATCGCGAACCGCACGAAGCGCAATGTTGAGGTCCCTGTGGACCAGAAAGGGAACTTTGGGCGTTCTCTTTTTCTCCTGGATGCTCTCCCAGAGCTTCAGCAGGAATTCCATCTCCGCCATGATTTTGGCCTCGTCCTCTCCTTCGGCGGCGGTCCTAAGGATGAAACCGGTAGCTTCCGGTCTTATGGCCAGGATCATGTCGCGAAGCCGTTTACGCTCGGTTTCGTCCTCGATGCGCCGGGAAACGCCTACGTGATCCATCATGGGCATCAGAACGAGATTTCGGCCCGGCAAGGAGATATGAGTGGTCACACGAGCGCCTTTTGATCCCAGAGGTTCTTTGGACACCTGGACCATTACTTCCTGGCCTTCGTGGAGCAGATCTTGAATCTGGAAGCGGGGTTCTCTGCGAAACGGTTCCTCTGATGGCTCCTCTTCGCTCGATTCGTCTTCCTGGTCCTCCGATTCCTCCCTGGCGGCGAGCATCATCAACTCGAATTCTCTGAGATTGTCATACACATCGGAGACATACAGAAACGCCGCCTTCTGCAATCCGATGTCCACGAATGCCGCCTGCATGCCGGGGAGCACCCGGATGACCCGCCCATAATAGATGTTTCCGCTGATCTCCTGTTCTTTGCTCCGCTCGACCTGATATTCGGTAACAACACCGTTTTCCACAAGGGCCACTCGCGTTTCGTACGGCCTTGAATTAATGACCAGTTCCGTGGACATGGCAGCAATATTCCGCGTATGCTATAGGGTTCGAAGTTTTGCGACGGAAATCGAGATCTCGTCGGACTCCGGGAACCCGAAGATCTCCTTCGCAACTCCCGTCGGCTTCAACTTAACATCACCCGCCTGAAGCAGCCTCATCCGTATGGCGCAGCTTCCTTCAGCTTCTATCGCAACAATGTGTTTGAGGTCAATGGAACGTGTTTTTCGTTTGCCTTTATGCAGGAAGACAAAGGACGGAGCGTCGTTGAAGGCATCCATTTTCCCTTTGGGGAACGTCCCTTCCGGACCGGTTATGCGGTATTCCGCCCCCTGAGCGGGTATCGGTTTGCCCTTAACCTTCTTCACGTCCAGAACTTTCAATTCTTCCGGCAATTGAGCGTTGGCCCGTTCCATTATGCGATCCGGCGACATCGGTTCCGAAAGGATGATGTCGACTCCCTCTTCCCAGCTCTCCATCCCCAACGGAAGAGCGTCGTGAAAGACTATTTTCGGTTGGGGATGAAACCCCTCGGAGTATTTGAGGGGCAATTCCGCGCGTCGGAGAGAACGCCTGAAGGCGGCCGACATGTCAAGATGCCCCAAAAGACGCGCCGAACCCGTTTTCTTGAAAGTGATTCTGTACCTTTCGCCCACGGTCTCCTGATGTTCGATTCTTGTTTGATGCTCCGAGGACATTTCACAATCGGTCAGGGCATGCCGCACGAGTTTGTGATCGCACGCCCCGCAGTTGTGGCATGTGACGCGGCAGTCTCCGGTGATGGCGCCCTCGAAGGCCCGTGCATATTCCGACTCGAGAAACGAGCGTTCCACACCGAAACGAATATGATCCCAGGGCAGAGGCTCCTTCAGGGATCTGGATCTCTGAATCTCCTCCCACGCGGGCGCTCCGGCCTTTCGGAGTGCTTCCTCCCAACGCTGAAAGCTGAAGTGCTCGGTCCAGGCGTCAAGCCGGCATCCCTGACGGTACGCCTCGTATATCCAATGCGCCGTCTCCCGTCCTCCGCGGGCCAGAGCTCCTTCAACGATACTCATGGTCGTGCTGTTCCACTTGGGTTGCAGGCCTCCGCGGCTGCAGGCGTTTCTCAGGAATTCCATCTTTTCGCCGGCCTTCTCCAAAGAGTCCTGAGCGCACCACTGAAACGGAGTCTGAGGTTTGGGTACGAACAGGGCGTAACTCACATTGACCGTCCGGTGGTTGGAAGCTTTGGATTGATTCAATACTCGAACAGCCAGTTCCGGGATGGCCTTTACGTCTTCCGGGGTTTCTGTCGGAAGCCCGATCATAAAATAGAGTTTGATCAAGTTCCAACCGAGACGAAAAGCATGCCCCGCGGACTCCAATAGATTGTTTTCCGAGATATCCTTGTTGATGACCCCACGGAGTCGCTCCGTTGCTGCTTCAGGAGCGAATGTGAATCCGGTCTTACGCACCCGTTTGATTTGTTTCATGAGGTCTTCTGAAATGGTTCCTACCCGGAGGGAAGGCAGAGACACGGACGTCCTGTGCGGCAGCAGCTCTTCCATGAGGTGGGACAGCAGCGAATCGATGCACGAATAGTCTCCCGTGCTCAGCGAAAGCAGGGAGAGGTCTTCGTAGCCCGTGGAGGCCAAGCCTTCGAGAATCAGTTCCCGAACACGCTGCGGGGAGCGTTCCCTTACCGGACGGTAGAGCACGCTGGCCTGGCAAAAGCGACAACCTCGGGAACAACCGCGGGCGATTTCGACGTTGAGGCGATCATGTACGGTTCTGATGCCAGGCAACACAGGGCATACCGGGTAGGGTGAGTTTTCAAGGTCTGTCACCAGAGCTTTTTGGACGAACTCATATCCGGGAAGCTGGGGCTCTATGGCCGACAGTTTGCCGTTGCGGTCGTGGATGGGTTCGAAAAACGCCGGCACATACATTCCCTCGATGCGGGTCAGAGCGGACAGCAATTCGTTTTTTGAACCATGGGCCTGTTTCCATTCTACAACGGTATCGGCAATCCGTTCGACGGCCTCTTCACCCTCGCCGATCAGGAACGCATCGAAAAACGCCGACATGGGTTCGGGGTTTGCCGCGCAGGGCCCCCCGGCAATAACCAACGGATGCCGTTCATTCCTTTGTCCCGCCCACAAGGGTATGCCTGCAAGGTCCAACATGCTGAGCACGTTCGTGAAATCGAGTTCCGTCTGAAGACTGAATCCGACGATATCGAAGCGGTTGAGTGGAGTATCCGATTCCAGGGATGTCAAGGGCCGCTTCTCTTCCCGCAGCAGGGTCTCGAGGTCCGGTGCGGGAGCGAATACCCTTTCGGCCAACGTGTCCGGCCGATGATTCAAGATAAAGTAAAGGATCGATAGTCCTATATGGGACATACCGACCTCATAAAGGTCCGGAAACGCCAGAGCAAACCTGACTTTCGCACTATCCCAGTCTTTGCGTATTGCGTTGACTTCGTTTCCAAGATAGCGACCGGGGAGGTGCACACGATTCAAAAGACACTGATCCAACATAAAATGCCAGGAGTTCCTATATGTTTTGATTACGCCTATGGGGTTTTCAGGGGAGTGGTAAGAGAGCCGACGAAAAAGCCCACCATCCTGCCCGGTTGGAGATATTCCATCGCGTCAGCCGAGATTTGATCGGGGCGGAGACTGGATACAATGCGAAGATTGTCTTCTTCGGCAAGGCTGACGATCAATGGTTCCGCTCTGGAAAAGCTTTCATCGTAGATGATCAGTGTGGGATGCATGGATTTGGCCTGATCCGTGGTGATCACCATGCCCAGACTGCCGTCGGAGAGTTCGACTACCGTGCCGGGAGGGTATACCCCTAAACACTTTATAAAAGTCAACGTCACTTCTCTTGACAGCTCGTCTTTGTATCGGGTGTAAATGAATGAAAGCGACTCATGGGGGGTAAAGAAGCGATCCTCGAGTCCTCTGTTGGTCAGATTATCGTAGACGTCGGCAATAGCCGCGATCTTAGCGAAGTACGAAATCTGTTCGTCTTCCAGTCCTTGTGGATATCCCTTTCCATTGCATCGTTCGTGGTGTTGGAACACTACATCCAATACCTCCTTGGTGGCGTTCGCAAAGCTCGAGATCAGCGAAACCCCGTATTGCGGGTGGAGATGCAGAAATTGCTCTTCAGCCTTGGTGAGGGGCGTCTTTTTGAGCCACACCCGCTTGGGTATCTTTAGCTTTCCGATGTCGTGCAAGACCCCTCCCAAACCCAATTCGTGCAATTCCGACTTGGACAGCCCAAGCTTTCTTCCAACGATGAGGCTCAAAATGGATACGTTCAGGGAATGAAAGTACGTCACGTTGTCCTTTTCGCTCAGATTCATCAGGTGCACGATGGTTTCAGTATCCTGCAGCATGACGTCCACCACATGGTCCATGAGCTTGTCGGCCGCTTCCATGCCTTTTTCGTTGCCGGCTTCAATGTCCTTCATCACCCCGGCCACCTGATTCAGCGCGAGCTTGTATTCCTGTTCCTGCTTTACCAGGTTTTTCCGGCGCGTGTTGAGAAAGTGGATCCGACGTTGCTTTCGCTCCGTGATAAACTGCAGATATATGTCGGGGGCGTCCGAAGATCCGTCGACGTCCGGGGACGGTAGATTCGGCGATTCCGGAACGGGCTTTGCCGCGAGGGTCTTCTCCTCTCCGGCAACCGCCGTTTCCTGATTCACGCTTTTCTTGGGATCGTACTTTACCGAGTGAAGTCCCAGCCCAAGGAGTACTTCGACTTCCTTGGGATGAGTGAGCATGAATGAACTCCGCAAAAATGGATGCTTAAACCAGCTCATTTCCAGCCGGATGAACATGCCCAAGCGGACTTGGTCGATGGGTATTTCTACGAGACTCATGAATCCGTTCGTCACGCCCTCATGTGGCTATTTGGAAAGAGAACACGTTCTTTTCAAGCTTACGTCAGGAGTGGATCGACTAATGTTTTACGGATCTCTTCGCCGACAGCTTCCAATCCTTTTTCCGGAATAAGGTTGTAAAAGTCAACCAGTTCCTTGGCTTTTTGGCGCAGACGATCGTACGCGCGTTGGCGATCCTGCTCGATCCGGGTCCAGTCGCCGGAATCCGAGAATTCGCAGAATCCTGAGACGATTTCAGGATAAAGCACACGGGGGAAGCCGTCAATGAAAGCCGCGTATAGAGCCAGTGCGGTTTCGTCCTTTTGACGAACGATGTAAGCCACCGTTCCGTCCGGATGCGTATCCGCCATCACGTCTCTCAAAGACCGAACGAACTTTTCTATGGGCGACATGGGAAAGGCCGTCAGGATTTCCTTGAACGTCGCATCAAATTCATCCAGCCTGGATTCTCCGATCTCGTGATGCAACATGATTCCCAGATGAACTTCCACCAAGGCATCCAGATTCCGCCTCAGACCGTCCAAATCGACTATGCCCTGCCGGCGCAGAGCATACATGATGGCCGGCTTTTTGGCGGCGAGCCGTTCGAAGGTCTTGTCCCAAAGATAGAATCCGGCGCACTGTCTCCGAATATAGATGTTCGAGCCCTGTCGAAGGGCCGGGGAACCGATCATGTCGCGGGCCAACTCTCTTCCGACGAAACAAAGGTTCAGTCCATCAAGTCTTTCCCTTCGTTCCATCCGACCGAGAAAAAACGTGGGTTTCAGACCGTACGCGTACCCGGCTCCATACAAGAGCCCGTGGGGTTTCATTGCATCATTGACCCGTTCCAGGTCGAAGGGATCCATGTGTTCTCCGGATAGTACGAGATCCTGGTACGAAGCTTCGACCACGCTCTCCCACAGAGTTTCCCGCTCATCAATCCAACCCATGACAACCTGGGAATCCTCTTCTTGCCACGGTGGGTGTCCCTGTTCCCATTTATAGAAATTCCGAACCAGCAGGAGAAATGAACAAAGGGAGAGGGCGCCCGCATATTGCGCGTCGGAGATGTCGCAATTTCTCTGCACCTGCAACGTCAGGTCGCCGATCTGATCTTGTTTCATTACACCGCTCGATGGTGCATCATTTTGAAAAGAAACGCAAAAACCTTCGACGAAGGCCCGATCTTTTTGTTCAACCTTCCTGAGACGAAAGCATAACGCACCTTAGAGCTTCGAACCTCCAAAACCGTGCCGAATCACTTGAATTCAACATATGATCTGTTCCGAGCTTTGCTAATATACGACCAAGGGCCACGGCGGTCAACATGCAATACAGATCAGCCATGGGGATGAAACATCCTGTCAAACCGACTTATGATAGATGGACGGCAAGTTGGTCTTGATCCTCGGAGGATTATACCTATTGTATCCAATATGGATAAATTACAAGAAGAGCACCCGAACACCGGAAAGAGACCATGCCGGCAAAGAAAACCGCCGTGGCTTAAGAAGCGGATGACTGTAAACGGTTCATACGGCGAAGTTCTGAAGTCTCTCCGAATGCTGTCTCTGCATACGGTCTGCCAGGAGGCCCGATGTCCCAATCATTTCGAGTGCTTCTCGGAGGGTACGGCCACTTTCATGATTTTGGGGGACCGATGCACACGCAACTGCGGTTTCTGTGCGGTGCAGTTCGGAAGCGCGTTGGAACCGGATCCCACGGAACCCCTACGGGTAGCGGAAGCGGTCAGGCGCCTGGGACTCGCGTATGTGGTCATAACCTCCGTTACAAGAGACGACCTTCCGGACGGGGGGGCCGGGCACTTCGCCGCCACCGTGGGCGCCATACGTGGACAATGTCCGGGGGTATCCATCGAAGTGCTGATTCCGGATCTTCAGGGAGACAGGACCGCACTTGAAACCGTGCTGGATGCTCAACCCCAGGTCTTGAACCATAATGTGGAAACCGTTCCGAGAATCTATCCAACAGCACGGCCCCAAGCAGTATATGGTCGGTCCGTCGAACTTTTGCGGCGCGTGGGTGAAACGTCCGACGCAGTCGTGAAATCGGGCTTCATGGTGGGTTTGGGGGAAACCGAAAGCGAGGTGACGTCGCTGTTGCTCGACTTGCGAGAGGCGGGATGTGACATCGTAACCATCGGGCAGTATTTATCACCCTCTGCTTCGCACATTCCTGTCGTCGAATACATACCGCCCGAACAATTCGAGCGGTACGCCGAGGTGGCTCGTGACATCGGAATACCCACCGCGGCTTCCGGACCGTTCGTACGAAGTTCTTATCGATCCCGTAATCTCCTGGAAAATACTCGTCAGATTCTGCGGGAGCGTTCGCTTCGATCAAGGATACCTCCAAAAACGGAACCGAGTCCTGTACAGTCTTGATACGCGGGCGGAAAGGACCGTTTGTTTAAAGGGCAACAAGACACGATGAAAAGTCCACGTTCCTATGAAAAGTTCACCTATTGGCTTACCGCTTCTGAGGTGGAGCGGCTTTCCGAGGTCTTTTCCGAAAGAAAAGTCAGAATCAAAACGGCCAAAAGCGTGGTGTGCACTCCCCTCGACATCCTGAACAAACTATCGGTGGTAAAGCCGGAGACGTGGAACGATTTGTGCGGACGCCAAGGCTCCTGGTACCGCAAATCCGAACGGGCCGGCCTGTACCTGGTGGTCAGCAATTTCGATTTGAGCGAGTTCGGATACCGCCTGAACACGCGGATCCAACCATCCCGTTTCAAACTACCTGGAACGCCTGCGGCCGATGAACTCGATCAACTCGTATCTTCAGAGGCGTATCGTTCGGCCGTGCCGAAGGAATGGTCCGAGGTCAGCGAAGGGGAACGAAGACGATGGTTGCATTGGCTCGGCAAAGTGGGCGTGCACGAGCCGTTCGAGCGGTTGTTCCTGATTCATTCGGCAAATCACGCAAATTTCATGGCCCCAAGGTTGTATCTTGAAGAGGGGGGAGAGATTGTCCCATATTCCATAGCACCGAGCACGCATCTTTGCTCTTGCTGTCTAGAGCTGTACAATGTCATTGGGACGGAGTTCACCAAGAAACTCGTTTCCCCCTGCGTCGGAGCCGTGACGTTTGCGCGGCTGGAAGCGAACCGTTATCTGCAAGCCGTCCAGCCTGAATAGGGGGCGCTGAGCAGGAGGTCATGGTCCTATGCGAAATCCGGATAGGAACAAGAGACGCCGGACTTTTACCGGCGAGTTATGGCGCAGTCCGCGACTCAGAACCGTCCTGATCGTTCTGATCGGATGTGTGCTTTTGTATACGCTTCTTGGTTTTTTTGGCGCTCCCTTCCTCATAAAAAGCCTATTGGACAGTCGGCTTGAAACAGCCCTCGACAGACCGGTTAACATCGAGAGAGTCAAAGTGAACCCCTTTTCCTTCTCCATGACCGTAGAAAGCCTGAGCGTCCAAGACAAGGACGGCGAACCTTTTTTCGGCTTCGAAGAATTGTTCATCAACCTGGATCTGCTGTCGGCGGTTAAACGCGCTCCGATCATGCAGGAACTTAGGCTTTCGGCGCCTCACGCGCGCCTCTTGAGAACCGGCCAAGGGGCGTACAATTTCTCCGATCTTATCGGCCGGGAGAGAATTCAATCGCAGCAGAAGCAAACCGGAATACCTCGATTCTCCGTAAGAAATCTGAAGGTGGAAAGCGGAAGCGTGGACGTTCTGGACCGGGTGACAGAGTCCAAACATGCGCTGAACGATCTTTTCGTGTCCGTTCCCTTCCTGTCCAGCCTGCAGGAGGATATTCGGGAGAAGGTTCCGGTAACGGTGACGGCCGGGCTTGACGGCGCACCGGTGTTGTTTTCGGCGGAATGTTTGCCCTTTGCCCCGGAACGTACGGCGACGCTTTCGCTGAACCTGATGGGGCTCGATCTGCCCCGATATCTTGCGTACTTCGAGTTGCCGGTGAACATCCGGGTTCGCTCGTGTTATGTCGATGCCGACACCGAGTCCGTGCTGACTTGGGCGCCCGGAAAGAATCCGGAATGGTCGCTGACCGGTCATATGGGTCTCTCTGATGTGGACGTGGCGGATCAAGGGGGAACCAGCCTGCTTGACCTTCCCCAGTTGGATTTGGCTCTGGCTCCCTCGGATCCCCTGGCGGGCCGAATTCATGTAAAAAGCCTTTCTCTCAAGGCGCCGGAGGTCTGGATTCAACGCTCGAAAAACGGAGAGATCAACCTGCTCGATATACTGCCCCAAAAGGACGACCGTACGGTTGACCGAAACGAGGCTCGTGAGCCTGCCCAATTTGATGTGGTAATGGACGATTTGCAGCTGGCGGACGGCAGACTGGTCGTTTCCGACCTTCGCCCCACCAACCCGGTGGACATGAAAATGGATGAGATTGTGCTCGATGCCAAGAACATGACCACGAGACGTGGGGAGACCGGTTCCGTTCTGTTGCGTTTTCGCGTGAACGAACGCGGTTCGGTGACCCTCGAGGGAAACGCGGGAATCAGCCCTCCGGCAGCGGACCTGCGGCTGAACATGGAGGACGTCGGTATTCGTTCCTTCGGAAACTACATCGAAGACAACGTCCGGCTTGGGATCATTGACGGTCACTTGGAGGTAGACGGGCGTATCGCACTCGTTCCGGCGGAAGGAATCGAGCCCTCGTTTCAATTCAAAGGCGAAGCCTCTCTCGTAGATTTGAAAACGGTCGATCTATCCAACACGCAGGAGCTTTTGAGTTGGGAGAGTCTGTATACTTCCGACATCGATTTCAAGGAACGGCCGGCAAAGGTTTCAGTCGGGAAAGTCGCCTTGACCGGCCTCTACGCACGTGTGATCATCAGTCCCGAAGGCAGGCTGAATATACTGGACGTTTTTGGAGGGAAATCCGGCGAGCAAGAGTCTGAGCCGGTGGAAGTCGAGGAAGAAGATTCCGTTTCAGAAAAAGAATCTCAACTGCCCATAAGCCTTGGAACGATTACACTCCAGGGAGGGAACATCCTATTCTCGGACCGGCACGTCAAACCGAACTTCGAGGCCAATATGCGTGATTTGGGAGGGAGGATTTCCGAACTGTCTTCCAAAGCCCAACAGCCTTCCGATGTGCTTCTGGAAGGCAAGCTGGAGAACCAGGCGCCGCTCGAGATCAAAGGGACGGTGAACCCATGGGGAAAAGAGCAGGTGGCGAATCTGAATGTTCTGTTTAACAACATTGAACTTGCGCCCTTCAACCCATATTCCGAAAGATACCTGGGCCGAGCCATCAGGAAGGGCAAGCTCTCTTTGAATCTGGCTTACCAAGTATCGGAGAAAACGGTTTTTGGATCGAACCAGGTCTTTCTGAATCAGCTTATCATGGGCGACGAGGTGGCCGGCCCGGAAGCGACGACTCTACCGATCGAATTCGCCATTGCTCTGTTGAAGGACCGCGAAGGGAACATACAGCTGGATTTCCCCGTAAGCGGAGATTTGGGGGACCCTCAATTCAATTTCGGCCAGGTCATACTGAAAGTCATCGGGAACCTGTTCACCAAAATTATCACTTCACCGTTCGCCGCCATCGGCGCCGCCTTGGAAGGAACAGGCGATCGGGCCTTTATCGACTTCCAGCCCGGCCTCTCCACCCTCGATGCCGCGGCGGTCGACCAATTGAATACGTTGGCCAAAGCCCTGTATGAGCACCCTAAGGTTACGCTCGACATCCAGGGTGACGTGGCTCCTGAAGACGAACGGGAAGCAGTCAGACAAATCCGTTTTGACAACCTTCTCCGCGCCGAAAAGGAAAAAAGCTTCGGGCAAACAGGGCGACCGTCATCTCCTCGGGCCGAAACAAAAATCAAGCCTGAAGAATACGAAACCTATCTGAGAAAAGCCTACGAATCCGCCGACTTTTCCAAGCCGAGAGACACACTCGGAAACATTAAAGCGCTCCCGGCGCCGGAGATGGAGAAGCTGCTATCCACACACATCGAAATTACGGACCAGGAGCTGCTTCAATTGGCCCGGGCCCGCGCTTATCGGGTGAGAGACCGCCTTTTGAGCGACGAAAGAATTGATCCTGCGCGCATTTTTACTTCCGAGCCCGAGACCGTCAAAAAAGCGAACGCGGAAGAGAGAAAAAGCCGGGCGGTACTGACGCTGAAGTAGAGCCCAACTTCGTTGGATCTCTTTTCCGGAGAATGCGGAACAAACCGTTGCAGGCCTGTTCCGGCATGGCTGGTCAAAGAGCGACAGACACGGGGAACCCATGGAACGAATCGTTGGAGGCGGGCCTGAACAGGAGCTGCTACTCTGGTGCGCCAAACTGGGATCGGACGAGGAGGGCGAGCGGACCATTGAACACCTGTTGCGGCAGCGTTTGGACTGGGCCTATCTCGTTCGTATGTCGGATTCCCACGGAATGACGCCGCTCCTCTACTCGAAGATCCGCCGTCTCCGCCCCAGGAACATTCCCAACGACGTTTTATCCCGAATGCGGGGCAGCTATCGGTTCAGTGCGTGGCGGAGTGTTTGGTGCACACAAAAACTCATCGGGATTCTGGATCTCCTATCGTCGAGAGGTATTGAAGCCATACCGTTCAAAGGACCTGCGTTGGCGCGAATTCTCTACGAAAACCCGGCACTCCGATCTTTCGGTGATTTGGACTTATTGGTGCGTCGGCGGGATCTCGATGAATCCAAGCAAGTTCTTCTCTCCTCAGGGTATCATCTCGAGTTCGACCAAGACAGGCTTCCACCACACGAGTTCCACCTCACATTCGTGGATCGGCAAGGCATACCAATCGAGATCCACTGGGCTTTGGCCCGGACCTGGTACTTTTTCGGCATAGATATGGACCGATTCTGGGAGCGCAAAGAAACGACGCTTCTCGCAGGGAAGCCGGTTCCGATGATTTCCCCGGAGGACTTGCTGCTGGCCCTCTCCGTGCATGGAGTGCGACACCATTGGAGAAGCCTTCGTTGGGTATGTGACATTGGAAGATGGGTAGAGCGTTACAAGGAGAGGGACCTGTTCCGGACGCTCTCTCGTGTGAAAACAATCAGTCAGCGGCGCATACTTCTTCTGAGTTTGTTTCTTGCCTCAGAACTGACGGGCGTGGAAATCCCCGAGACCGTTCATCGTGCCGCTCGAACCGACCCCATCGTACCGTCTTTGGCCTCGTGGGTACGCGGGCAAATGTTCTCGGACACGGAGAACCTTTCGTGGAGATTGAAGAGCAAATGGTTCTACTTCCGCCTCACGTCCGGCGCGCATCGGAAATGTCGTCTGCTGCTTTCCATGCTTGGCCCCACACCCACGGACGTAACCTACAGACGGTTGCCGCCGGCGCTTTCCGTTTTCTACTTTATGATCCGCCCCATTCGGTTTATTCGCGAATGTGAGCTATGGTCTTCTTCCCATCACTGATCCCCTTTTGGCCCGCTTTGGGCCTCTCCAAGGCGGGACAGGAAATGCCTTCCGTAGAAACGATAAGGCCATGGCTACCGTTTCTTCCCGAGGAGTTCGCAGGGCCGTTTCTTTCGAGTCGGGCCACGTTGCTATCAACGGCCGGTCGAGTAAGCAACGTCACCGGTTTGTCCGGCGGGCTCCGTCTTCACCACGACCGCCGCTCCGAATAACAACTTTGACAGATCGATCACCGACTCGCGCGTGACGCTGCGGATCAGAGCGGGATATTCTTGGGAATAGTTGTAGCCCAGTCCGACGAGTTCATCCAGAGCAGCCGAATCCGCACGACTGGACAGCGTATCCAGCGAGATCTTGTGCGCGGTTATACAGAGGTCTTTGGCCTGCTCGAGTTCTTCCTCGGAAAAACCGCCGGCCGCAAGCTTCGCCATCTGGGTTCTGATTACCCCTATCACTTCCTCCGAGTCCTTAGGAGCCGATTGAGCGAGGATCTCATAGAAGCCACCCTGAAAATGGTATACCGGGTATCCGGATACAACATAAACGAGACTCTTGTCGCCGCCCCGAAGCGAGTCGAACAACCAACCTCCCGGATAGCGCCTGCCCGATTCCATGACGTCGATTACGTCCATAAAGGGTCTTCGTGGGTCCAGAAGGGGAATTCCCTGGTAAACCACCATGATGCCGCTGGCGGTTTTTTCATCCTTCCTGCTTATGACCTCATCCTGTTTAATCTGGAATTCTCGAGGATACTCCTCTACGGATGGAAGCTCTGCGGCTTTGAGTTTTCCAAACGTTTTCTCAATCACTGGAATGACTTCGTCGGTCTTGACATCTCCGAAAACGGCCAGCACCATGTGATTCGGTTGGATGAGCTCCTTATGGAAACGGACGAGTTCCGGTCGCGTAAGGGCGGAAACCGATGTCGTATCGCCAAGGATATCGTTTTTCAGGTGGTCCTTATCGAACTGACTCCGCCGGAAGATCCGGTCCACCTCCTGTACCCAATTCTCGTCCATACGATGGATGGCCAACAGAGTGTCCTGCCTGAGTTTCGAGATTTCTTCCTCTGGAAAAGTGGGTCCCGTCAGCACCGTAGCCATGAGTTCCATCATCCGTTCGAAGTCGGCTTTCAGGGCGTCTCCTCGCAGATAGTAGGTGTTGCGTCCGGAACCCGAAGCCAACTCCGCACCCATGTCCTCCACTCGCCGATCGATGTCGTTTGCGGTCAGGTCCCCGGCGCCCCGAGTCAGCATTCTTGCCATAAAGTGGCACAGCCCAGGCTCTTCAGGGGGGTCGTAGCGGGTTCCTCCATCTCCGTACAGGCGAATCGCCACCATGGGCAGAGTCTCATCGTTTTGGAGAAGAACTCTCAGCCCGTTGTCCAACGTGTGCATTTGTACGGGAGAAAGGGCTTTTGAGACTTCACCGGGCTCGTTGTCGGCTT
The DNA here is from genome assembly GCA_016208165.1 of Deltaproteobacteria bacterium. Taxonomy (NCBI): domain Bacteria; kingdom Pseudomonadati; phylum Myxococcota; class Myxococcia; species Deltaproteobacteria bacterium. The sequence continues at coordinate 34,282 of JACQYL010000087.1, read as the reverse complement.
TCGCCTGGATTTCCGGCCGCATGACCGCCACTGTAATCCGGTTCGGCCTGAGGTAGCTCCGGGCGGCTGCTTGCACCTGTTCGGCCGTAACCTCCTGAATACGATCCGTGTAGAAACGATTGAAATAGGCGTCCCCGCTGGAATAGACCGAAGATGCCAGTTCACGCGCCATGCCGGAGGGCGACTGCTGGTTGTAAACGTACTGCGCCTGGACTTTTCGTTTGGCCCGCTCCAATTCATCGGGAAGAGGACCCTCCTTCTGCATTTTCCCAATTTCAGCCCACATACGGTCAAGGGCTGCGTCCACATTTTCCGGCGACAGCTCCATGGACACGGAGAAAACGCCGTTCACAAACCATGGAGTCCAGCTCGAGCTGGACACGGACAGTACGAACTGGTCCTGCTCTTTCAGGGCTTGGTGCAATCTCGAAGTTCTACCGTCTCCCATAACCATCGCCAACACATCCAAGGCGTACAGGTCCGGGTCGGTTAAACGCACAGTACGGAATCCTGCCTCGATGCGCGCAACGCGAGCGATCGCAGACCGGATTTCGGCCCGTCTCGGGGCAGTCTGGGGGGGCTCTTCAGGGATGTACACTGGTTTAGGGATCGAGATGGGAGTATCCTTGGTGAGAGAAATCACGGCCTTAAGCGCCTGTCGGGGATCCACGCCTCCCGCGACGGACACAATCATATTGGAAAGGACATAGCGGTCTTTGTAATAGGCCTCGAGGTCCTTTTGTTGCACCTGAAGGAACCTCGATAGATAGCCAATGATGGGATACCGGACCGGATTATCAAGATAGGCCGTTTCGGAAAACAGCTTCCACAGCTCCCTATCGGGGTTGTTCTGGTTCATCAGGATTTCGCGCTCAATGACTTTCTTCTCGCGTTCCACTTCTTTGAGGTCCAGCACGCACTCCGTTGCGTAGGAAAGCAAAAGGTCCAGCGCCTCTTTGACTTTATCCGGTGTGGTGTCGATGAAATAAACCGTACGGTCGAACGAGGTGTACGCGTTGGTCGCCCCTCCCAGTTTTCTCAGGAGTTCCTTGTTCTGCTCCTCCGTACGTCGCTCTGTGGCGCCGCCGGAAACGATGTGTTCAAGGTAGTGAGTCATCCCGGCGGAGAGATCTTTCCCTTCGAAAATGGAACCCGTTTTAATCCACACCTGGTTGGACACCGCCGGAGCACCGGGTACTTCGCGAAGGATAACCGTTAGGCCGTTCTTCAATGTTACCCAGAGGTCTCTTTCCAAAGACGGAATGACCCTGTCCACGGCGCCGCGCTCCTCCGGAGTCAGCATGGTGAGGCTCGGGACGCGGTATGCGTCGGAAGGTCGCACTTCCTGACCCGAAGCGTGACCTTGAAACAGCACGCCGGATATCAGGAAGACAACCAGCATGCAGCAGACTGAAAGCACTGGAAAGCGTCGCATGACTTCTCCAATCTGAAATGCAACAAATCGGTAATAATCGAACCTAAGTCCGGCCGGACTAAGTGTCAAGCAAGGCGGGTTTAAGGAGACGGCGGCGCCGACGCTATAGGAAGTTGTCCAAGCGGGCCGGGTGCGGATCGATATGGATTGAAATGCTCAAGGCGGTCCGTCTAGAGCTCTTCATCAGGTAGCATCGGCGCCTTGGTGGAATCGCCTTGCGCGACGGTGAAGTGCGTCACATCTCCATTACCGGAAATCCGCGATGCATCAAAAGCGCCGCCGTGACCCCCACGGGTCGCTCCGGATACGACTTACAGCCGCACGAAGGACTTCGGGATTTGAGATAGCAGGCAGTCACCCGAAACCTCAGCGCCAGGTCCAAGGTCCGTTTTGCTCCATCCACAAATTGTGCGGTCACATCCACGTCTTTATCGCTTCGAACGAAAGCGGCTCCGTCGAGCACTCGCATACCATCACCGCCGAAAATCCGGGCCGGCGACCGGGGTATGGAGAGTCCCCCCAGCACTTCGGGGCAGACGGCCAGACAGGATTGATCCGCAAGACTAAGAACGAGCCGACGGCTCGCGGCGGAATTCCCATCGTATCGGCAAGAGACTCCCAACAGACACGCACTGACGAGAATCATGAGTTTGCGAATCGGATAGGCACGTCACCTTCAGCCCGCTCGACGATCTCACCGATCAGGTAGGCTGTTTCTCCCATGGCTTTGGCTCGTTCGGCTATCTCTTCCGCCTGTTCCTGCTGCACGACGATAATGAGACCCAGACCGATGTTGAACGTTCTGGCCATCTCATCGTTGGGGATGTTCCCCTTCTCCTGCAGAAACTTGAAAATCGGGGGCGGATTCCAGCTTCCTCTGTGAACCACCGCCTGACACGGTCGGGGAAGGATACGCGGAAGGTTGTCGACGATGCCGCCTCCAGTGATATGACTGATGCCCAGCAGTTTGAAATCACGTATCAAGTTGTGGATCAGCTCCCAGTAGATCTTCGTGGGCTTCAGAAGTTCTTCGCCGATCGTCGTCTGTAGTTCCTCAACGTACGTATCGGGCTGCATCGCGAGTTCTTCAAACACGATTTTTCGAACCAGCGAATAGCCGTTGCTGTGCAGCCCGCTGCTGGCGATGCCTATCAGTTTATCTCCGACGCCGATTTCCGACCCGTCGATGATCCGATCGTTATCCACGATTCCCACAACAAAACCGGCGAGTTCATATTCGCCCTCTTTGTAAAAGCCCGGCATTTCAGCTGTTTCGCCGCCAATAAGAGCACATGAAGCCTGCTTGCAGCCTTCTGCAATGCCTTCCACAATTTCCAGGGCAAGATCAGGATCCAACTTGCCCATAGCCAGATAGTCCAGAAAAAACAGAGGCTTCGCGCCGTTGACGATGATGTCGTTCACGCACATCGCAACAAGGTCTATGCCAATCGTCTTGTGACGGTTCAGCATCTGGGCGATTCTGAGCTTTGTCCCCACCCCGTCGGTGGACCCGACCAGAACAGGCCTGGCCATGCCCTCAATGGGTAAGGAGTACAGGCCGGAGAAGCTTCCGATGTCGGTTATTACGCTCGAGTGGTATGTCTGACGAACCAAGGGTTTGATCATTTCGACAAACCGGTTTCCAGTGTCGATATCCACCCCGGCCTCTTTGTATCGATCCGCTTTCATGTTTGCCCCCGACTCACCAAAAGAATGGATTGATTATGAACACGTTTTGTATTGCTGTCAACAGCGCTGCCGCCTTAAGATTCTTTAGGTTGAATGGTTGAGCGAAAGCTAATACGCGTCGTATGCTCGAAGCGCGAATCAGATTGAAGGGCGTTGGGCGACTGGTTGAAAAGTGCGGAGTGTTTTCGCCAGAAATTGCGAGAAACTGCAGCGCTGTTGTGAAAAAATCCTTGGCCTCCCCGCCGGCAGTGTGCTACAGGGGGCGGACCCCTTGAAGGCGAAGGGTGGGGGGAAGAAGGTGCAGCTAGGGAGCCTGTTTAGAAGCCTGTTCTCGCCGTTTTTCTATCCGGACAGGCGTCAGGGGGACCAAAGGGAGGCCAAAGAAGGCGGGGGTGACGACGGGCGGTTCGCCGGCCAAAAATTGACCGTGGACATGCGATATCGAGACTTTTCGTTCTCCTTGTCCAAGTCCAAACTAAAGGGGTTCTTGAAACGCCCTTCGGATGGTGAAAGCCCCCAAGCCACTGTTGATACGGAACCGTTGGAAGTCGGCTATGCCGGACAGGCCGTCGATCCCGTGGCAACGAACCAGCCTTCGAATCACCCCGGAATCGCTTATCTGATCGAACGGCTAAATCGGCTATACGGCACTGTAAAAGAAGTCGCCAACCGTATGCAGCGGCTGGAAGAACGCATTCTTCCCGTCCGAAACAAGGATTACTGGCCGGGCTTCAATCCCGATCAGGGCGTATTGGTGGCGAGCGTTCTGGGGGAGCAAGAGAAGGAACTGCTTCTACAAAGGAGCATGGGCGTTGAGTACGAACAGAACAGGGCCTACCGAACGATTCGCCCGGAAACGTTCATTGGGGATCGAAAACTGGACGTAGTCGCGTAATCAGCCAAAGCGACGGTTCTCCGTCCGAGTGCTCCGGAAAAAAACGACATCCGGAGAGGGGATGTTTCTTCGGCCGGCTCTTGCTGAATTCGTCTATCCAATCACATCCAGCAGGTGACCCATCTTTTCGTCTTCCGCTTGAAGCGTCTTCACGTTGGCTTCAAACGCCCGTTCATTGACGATCGTCTGAACGAATTCTTCAGCCAGATCTACGTTCGAACTTTCTTTCAGTTCCAACCCGTTTTCGGTCTGTTGAGCCATGAGCGCACCAGGGGTATCGATTTTTCTGACCGACACGGAGACTCCGCCCTCGGGATCGGATTTGAACTCGGCCCGTGACTTCTTGAACCCGTCGGTGTTCACGTTCGCCACGTTGTTGGCAATAACCCGGGCCTGATTCGTGAACGCCGTAAGGGCGGACAAGGCGCTGGAGATGCCTGAGATCACGGTGTTCCTCCTATATAGGGGGCTCGTTGTCATTCACTGCAAGACAAGCATTGCATATATCATCGACAAAATCAAAGAAAAGTTGAGCTCCGGAATTGATAGGAGCCTTCTTTTTTCGGATTTTCCGTGTCAACGCACTTGCCGCAAGACCTAATCCGCCCCAATCCGACCACCGACAGTCCAGCCGTCGATCCTCAATGAAATCTTGACACGCCATGGTCGAAACAGCAAAATAGTGGCCGTTCAGTGCCGACGACGAATAACAAGCCCTCCTGGGACACGCCGACCTACCGGGACAGCGGCCGAGTAGCGGCGGCCCGGGCTGTTTCGTGTTTTCTCCCCAGGGCAGATTCGCGCATCACCGCTTTTTCGAATGCGACGGGACGAGGATGAGCGTCTTAGCCATCCGACCAGAGTCAGGTAAGGAGATATCATGAAAAAGTTAAGCCGTTTTCAGCTGATCTGGATGTTGGCGGCGGTGCTTTCCCTTCTCTGTGTTGGGATTGCGCACGCCCAGTATCAGGGAATCTGGAAGGATGAAGGGCTGCCGTCCACGTACGGTTTTTATATTCAACACTATTCCAGCGGCGCTACCGTGGTGATCTACACCACCGATGGGACCACATTCCACGCCTTCCTCGGAGACATGTCGGGCGCCACCTTTGAAGCGGATTCCCTCGACTCTGAGACCGACCCATCCAGAAACATCCAAATCATGTTCGTGTCCGATAACCACGGCGCAGCCAAGATCACGGACAACGCCCTCCCTTCGCAGCCCGTCAATTTGAGTATCGAAAAAGCCTTCGACGCCGTTCGAACCATGCATTCGGGGATTTGGAAGAACACGGCGGGCGATTTCAGTATGTACGTTCAGGATTACGAATCGAATTCCACCATAGTGATATACACGTATGACGGAGTCGTATTTCGGGCCTTCCAGGCGGACATATCCACCTTCTTGTTCAGCGCAACCAGCATGGGAGCCGGAGACGAGCTGATGACTCTGGTGTTTACCGGCTCCGGCTCGGGTACGGTGAGTGTAGAGCCTGTGGTTTCAGGGGCCTCCCCTGCCGTGGCCGGCCCTTTTAGCTATCAGATCGGCAGAGCTTTCTCTCCGGGCGCCCTTGACGTGGCTTTTCAAGCCACGCCTACGTCCGGTCTGGTCCCTCTGGAGGTTCACTTCACGGATCTTTCCACCATCGGCATGACCAGCTGGCATTGGGAATTCGGAGACAACACCACGAGTGACGAACAGCACCCTTCGCACACGTATACTACTCCCGGAACCTATGACGTGGTTGTGACTATGAGCAACGGCACATTGACCAGCTCGTGCATTGCCCTTGACTACATCCAGGTGAACCTCCCCGCGGCTCTAATCATTTCCGGGAAGGTGACTGTTCAGGGCTCCGGGCTGCCCAGCGTCGAGGTATCGGCAAGTGACGGTGGAGGCACCGATGAAACGGACACCGCCGGCAACTACAGCATCGCGGTTCCCTACAATTGGAGCGGCGCCGTCACTCCTTCGCTGACCGGATACGCTTTTACACCTGCTTCCGGATTTTTCAGCAACCTGACCTCCGACAAAATACTGAATTTCCAGGCGGAAGAGATCAAATTCGCTATATCGGGGACCGTCCGCCTGAACGGATCGGGCCTGAGCGGCGTAACCGTGACCGCGAGTAACGGAGGCGGATCGGCCGTCTCGGATGACGCGGGCGAATACAGCGTCGAGGTTCCCTACGACTGGAGCGGAACCATCTCGGCATCGCTGCAGGGGTACAATTTTACTCCGGCTACTTATAGCTACAGTAACCAGATGGATGATCAGGAGGGCCAGGATTTTGAGGCCGCTATTACCATATCCGGGCGGATGACATTCGGCTATCTGTCTGACGAAGGACATCCGAACACGTCGCTGTCGGTCACCGGAATCGGCGCAATCAGCACGGACGCAGAGGGCTACTACACTGTGCAAGTCCCGTATGACTGGTCCGGGACCATTCAACCCTCGGAGGAATTCGCGCTGTTCGGTCCGAGCGAGATAGCCTACGTGAACGTCACTGCACCCCTATTCGAGCAGAATTTTGTGACCATCGTTGCAGAGGGACAGACGAATTATCATGCGATCTCGGGCGACATAACGTTTGTGGGTTTTTCAGGATCGTACAGTGCGGTGAGGATCTTTTTCTATAACGAGGAAGACTCCCAGTATGCTTACGCCAAAGTGGACGATACCGGCACGTATTATATGATGGTGCCGACAAACTGGAGCGGTACGGTCACTCCGACGTGGATGGGTATGGAACTCGTTTACTTCACACCAAGTTCGAAGTCCTATTCCGAAGTGACCGATTCATCATGGAATGAAGGCTACCAGGCACGTTTGGGTATGGCGGGTGATTCCATGTAGGAGCATCCCGGTTTCGCCGAACCTGCCGGGAGCATGAACGTCCCAATGCGGGGTCGCGCGAGGCCCCGCTGTTTATTTCAGAGGATCGTTCGGGAGAGCGGAAGACAAGAAAACATGGAAGATGATTTTGAATACATTCGACGCGCAATGAACACTGTTCTGGGCGGAAACGCGATTACCGCGTCCGAGGCGAAAACGCTGCTGGATATGCAAGACCCTCCGGCCATTCAGTACCTTATGGCGTGCGCCAATCGGATCCGGGAAACGTTTTTGGGAAAAGTGATCGAGTTCTGCGCCATTGTCAACGCCAAGTCCGGTAAGTGTTCGGAAAACTGTTCTTTTTGCGCCCAATCGGCGCATCATCGCACCGGCGTGAATGTCTATCCCATGATGTCCTCAGATTCGATGGTGGAGGCGGCTCGCAAAGCCCGAGACCAGGGCGCGACCCGATTCAGCATCGTAACCAGCGGAAAGGGCGTGCTCAAAGATCGGGATCTTGACACCATCCTCGAAACGGTTGACGAGATCGTGCGGGGGGAAGGCATCGATTGTTGCGCGTCTCTTGGTCTGGTGGATCGTGAGGATGTGAGGGCCCTCAAACAGGCCGGTCTGACACGGTACCATCACAATCTGGAAACTTCGAGAAGCCACTTCCCAAACATCTGCACGACCCACGGGTTCGAGGAACGTGTCCAAGTGCTTCGCATTTGCCGCGAGGAAGGGCTTGAAGTATGCAGCGGCGGTATCATCGGTCTGGGAGAGACTCGGGAGCAGCGACTCGAACTCGCATACACGCTGATAGACTGCGGGGTGCACTCGGTGCCCATCAATATTCTGAATGCGATCCCGGGAACGCCGCTTGAAAAGGAACCGCCTCTGTCGCCGTTGGAGGTGCTCAAGACGATTTCCGTGTATCGGTTCCTGATGCCCGGAACCGAAATCCGCACTTGCGGAGGCCGCGAGAATGCACTCAGGGGGTTACAGCCGCTCATGTTTATGGCGGGGTGCACGGGTACGATGATTGGTAACTACCTGACCACTGAAGGCCGATTGCCTGCGGATGACGTGCGGGATGTTCTCGATTTGGGGTTGTATCTCAGAAAACCGGAGCGAGACGGGAAGTGATCCTTGAAAGGAATCCCAATGCCCGACGTGGCCCAGGTTGCCCGAGACACCTCATCGTAACTTCCCAGCGCCTCCCGTAAAGTAAGCCGTTCCAGGGAAGAAAGCCGCTTCCCCATCTTTGCGGACTCGGGAAATCCCGGGCTGTATTGGATGGCGGCGCCTGGAAATCGACCGCGGCGGACGAATCCTTTATCCTGGTCAACATTCCGTAATCAGGCCAAGGCCGTATGCGGAAACCTCAAGGAGTGACGACTTATGACCTATCCCATGCCCGAAGGAGAACTTTTTAGAAAAGCGATTCGGTGGATCTCGGAACGACGAGAGTTGCCCGAGAGACCGGCTCTCTCCAAACTCATCGAAGAAGCAGGCAAGATATTCAACCTTTCACCCAAAGACCAGGAATTTCTCTTCGATTTTCTAACCAGGGACCGCCAATAGCCGGATCACCGGCGCGTGGGCCTTTGCGAAGCTCTCCTGCGACCCGTCGGAAATCGGTGATGACCGCTTCGATGTACGGCATCGGAGCTTCAAGTCCATTCGAATTACGATTTCGTAACATCGTTGACTCTCTACGCCTCCCGATTTCTGATCCTTTTCTTTTCTTCAGATATAAGCCTTTGTAATTATAGGACAATTTTTCACCCCGAGGGATCGGCCCGTGCTTTGCATACAATAGCATGCAAACGCATACAGTCCCGAGGGGGTACTCCACATGATCACAAAAGCAGGCCGCATCCCAACCGTCATCACGGCCGTACTGATGTTCCTCATCACCGCCGTTTCGGCTAACGCCGCTCTAGAACTCTACACCGTTCAGCACGCCATCGAGCAGCGACAACTTCAATGGACCGCGGAAGACAGCCTGTTGAGTCTCTTGTCCTCCGGCGAGAAGGTCGGATATGCCGGACTCAGCCTGCCCACCCCCGAAGATCAGGCCCAGGCCGATCTCTGGATGCCGGAAGCTTATGCCTCGCTTCCTTCGACCTTCGACTGGAGAAACGTGGAAGGGGCTTCGTGGATCGGGCCCGTGCAAGACCAGATGGGATCGCCCGTCAGCTACGCATTGGCCGGCGTGCAGAACCTCGAGGACCTGCTGCGCATCCGTGAAAACGAATCCGATCTGAACCTCAACCTTACGGCCTACCCCCTTATACCCGAGGATCCGGCCGACGGTTCCTTCACCGCCTTCCAGAATGTGCTCAAGCGATTCGGAGCTCCGGTGGATGCCTCGGATGTAAACGAAAACTACACGATCCGTTCGTGGCAGTGGGTGATCCTGGACGAGCCGGACGTCGAGGCCATCAAGCAGGCCGTGCTGCGGGGGCCGGTCCTTACCCTGATGGATGTATACGAAGATTTCCTGTACTATCAAAGCGGCGTGTATCAGGCTCTGGCCATGAACTTCCTGGGCGCTCACGTAGTGCGCATCATGGGATGGGACGACTCCGCCCGGGCCTGGATCGTGCAGAACAGCTGGGGTGAATCCTGGGGAGAAAACGGATACGCCCGAATCCACTGGGACGACCCCTTCTCTCAAATCGGACGATTCACCGTGATTCAACAGGTGGATCCCATTTCCGGCGCGGTCCAAGCCACGGACAACACCTCGGATTCCGCTTCCACGGGTTCCGGCGTCACCGGTTCTTCCACCAAACAGATTCATCCGATGACAGGCGGTATCGCCGACTCATCTCCCGTCTATCGAGCCCTGGATGAAACACCGCTCATTCTGCAAAGCACCACCGTGACCCTGGCGTGGGACGCTTGCGCCAACGCTACGTGGTACCGATGGGAAGTCAACACCAGCAGCGTCTGGAACGAGGGTGGCCGGGTGTTTTACGGGAACATCGGGACGGCAACGAGCCGGGTCCTGAACCAACTGGAAGCGGGCGTAGTGTACTACTGGCGGGTATGGGCCGGTAACGACGCCGGTGAGAGCGCTCCCGCCGTGGGACCCGCCTTTACCCTGCAGACCGTTTCAACGACGTACGCCATCAACGCATCCGCGGGCGCTCATGGTTCCATCACTCCGACAGGGGCCACAACGATACCCCAAGGCTCGGCACAGACCTACGCCATCACTCCGGCTTCGGGCTACCAGGTTTCCAGCGTGCTCGTGGACGGCGTGTCGATAGGGAACGTCACCACGTACACCTTCCAAAACGTTCAGGCCAACCATACCATCACCGTCAGCTTCAAAACCGCAGGACCGGACTACGATATCAATAACGACGGTTTCGTGGACGTCACCGATATCATGATCGTGGCTTCGAACTGGGACAAAACGATCAACGACGCCGGCTTCAACCCCGCGGCGGACCTCAACGGCGACAACCGCGTCGACATCGCGGACGTCATGATGATCGTTTCCATGTGGCGGCATAAGGTTTAGGGTGAATGATCGCCGGGGAAATCGCGAAGGGTGGGCGCAGGGGCCCACCCCTACGGAACACAACCCGTGGGACAGGCTTCCAGCCTGTCCGTACCATTACCGAACACCACCCATCGTAGGGGCAGGTCCCCGTGCCTGCCCGTATGGCGCAAACCCGTAGGGGCGACAGGCCGTTCGCCCTGGGACAATCCGTGCAAAATCGTAGGGGCGGTTCGCGAACCGCCCCTACAAAAAACGGCCGGAAAATAGAATTGTGGGGGCGGGTTTTCCATCGACCGGTTCGACCGGCTCACAGCGGGCAGGCTCAGGATCTACGACAAACCCGCCCGTCGGAGTCTTGCCAAATTTCTAAAACCCGAACTCGACGGACCCGCTGGGCAGGCTGGTGGAGACTTTCAAGGAGGCCAACTCCTGGGGTGAGAATAAATCGATGTATGATTTCCGGTCGGCAACATCAAATACGTACCGATCGAACCATGTCTTAGCCTGGTCGGGATCGCGTGTCACCTGACCGTACTCCAGGTAGAACGAGTCGTGGTGCCCGTAATAGCCCTGAACGGGCGACGGATGGGCGCCCCACGGTTCCACTACAACGGCCGATACCAGAAATCCCGGCAAGAACGTACGATTGGGATCGCTGCGGATTACATTCGAGTCTACCAGCTCTTCGACCACAACAATCGTGTTCTTGGCCGCCCGAGCGGCATCTCCCGCTACGCCGGAAGAGCCCCAGAACTGAGTATTGCCGTCAGCATCCGCCCGCTGGGCGTGCACAATCGCAAGATCCGGTTCCAACGCCTTGACCGCCAGCAGCGTTTCTCCGGTGAAAGGGCAGGAGATCGGGTGGAACCAGTTGGAATTCCGTGCAATATCAGAGCCCAGCAGCGAGCGGGTAACGGCAAACGGTACGCCTGTCGCACCGGCTTTCAAGGCAAGCGCGACGGAGAGGTTCGAATGGTTGTCCACTTGGAGGGGCTGGGGTATGCCCTGCTCTACGGCTCGACGAAAGTGATATCCGAGTCCCGTGCTGACGTTGCCGATCCATGCGGCGATGACTTTACTCACGGAACCGCCTCCGATCATCTGGTCGAAGAGGATGTCCGAAATCGGACCGATCAGCGTCAGATTCTTGCGGCCCTGGCGCAGTATTTCGTGGCCGGCGGCAAACGGGATGCATCCTTCGAGGGAACATCCCATGGCCACGCTCATTTCGTCCTGAACGTAACGAGCCACAGCCTCTTTCATGGAGAGAACTTTGTTCATAGGACAGCGTCCGTTCAAAGTTTCCCGGGTCGTCAGGGGGACGCCTCGTTCAAGAAAAGAAGTTCCCCGCGAAACTTCCCGAATTACGTTCTTTTCAGCAGGTTCGCTGGACCCCCTTTATTTGGACTTCCGGACTTTTTCTTGCGTGAGACTTTGCTTAATGGGGTCAAACACAGCGCTCAAAGCCGGTTCGGAAATCTCGAACACCTGATTGCTGTTGTCCATCTTGACATAGACGGGCCCGTCCTTCTTGGGACGGTTCGCCAACAGCTGAACTTCCCCCCCGCCGTCAGAGGCGATCCGTATGCGATAACCCGGCTTTTCCAGTCCGTATACATCCGGTTTGGCCGGATCCAGCACTTGATTGGCTCGAACCTTGCCCAGCGCATCCAAGGCTCGCTGCAACACGGCGTCTCCCACCGCGGGTTTTTCAGGCTTCTTCTGGACCCAAGGTATGGAGGCGGGTTCTGTTTCCTTTGTTTCGGCGGCTGCAGCGTTATCCGAATTCTCGGGCTCGAGTTTCTCTTTCACAAATACGGCCGTAAATTCCGGGTGGTTGAATTCCACACGCGCCCACTGGTTTTTGGAACTCTGAAGAAGCCTCAGGTCCACCCACGTTTTAGGCTCGGGCGCCTTCTTTGCCTCTCCGAGCAGTCCGAACGTTCCGGCGACGTTTTTGTCCGCCAGATACACTTCCGGTCTGCCTTTGATCCTCAAGAAACCGCCGCTGCCCGATGGACCGCGTTTACCAACAAAAAGCGTAGTTATCCGCCGGCCCTCCTTGTCCAACAGATCCAAAACCAGCGCTTTTCCTTCCTGCACCTCGAACATGTCGTACAGTGCTTCTTTTGAAGCTCTGACTTCTCCCTTCAGGTCCTTTAAGTCACTCAACAGGGTCTCGATTTTGCCCTTATCCGCCCGTTCGTTGAAATCGGAAGGTATGGTCCAGCTGTCCCCGTCTCTCTTCAGAATGAGCTTGGATTCCTCCCCTGTCACGTACGCGTCGATTTCGGATACGGCGGCGGTGTTCAGATCGGGAAGCACCTGAACGATACCGGTTTCGACCACCGTGATCCGGGTGCTCCGCTGTTGGACCGCATACAAAACCACCAGAGCCGCTAACACAACCGCAAACAGGATCAAATATTTGTTCTTCATGCCAGGCCCCCAACAGCGCTCGAAGCAATCGTTTTTTCGTAACGTTCACGACGGCGGCGTCTCATTGCAAATCGGCTGATTCCCATGACGGCCAACGCCAGAGGTACGAGAGCCACGGTCAAGAACCGGTAGAAGAGGTTTTGGCCGGGCGTTACGTTTTCGATATATCGTACGGCTTGATTCTTGGCCCGGATGCTGATCAGATCTTCGCTCAACGTCAGGCCGTCCACCATATTTTGGAAGAAGAGCCGGTTATCCAATGCTCCCAAAGCATTGTTCGTAAACATCTGCGAACAACCCACTACGATGAGATGTCCGGGTTTCTTTTCGATCGCAGGCGCCGGCCCCGGTTTGTCCTCGTCTTCGGCCGGCTGCTGCGCGTCCGGAGTCTGGGCCTGGGGCCAGGGGGGAACGTCCTTACCTTCGAAGGTGTCCGGGAACCGCCCTTCGAGATATACGGCCAGTGGTTTCGGTCCCACGGTCTTCCGGTCACCAGGGCTTATGTCTTCAGGCCCCAGGGGCGTTTGTTTAAACGGTATGGTCCAGGAAGCGGAACTTGACTCGGCGAGGGTCACGAGCTTGATCTGGTGCTGATCCATGACGCTCTTCTGCAGTTTGAGTGCGCCGCCCCAAAGATACAACAGGGCGCCGATGCGATTGGTGATGCCTATGTCCGGATTCAAGTCGGCCGCTGGAACGCGGATTTGAACCGGCGCCTTGACCGGCATGCTGACCATGGCGTTAAACAAGCCACCGATGCGTTTGGGCACGGACACGTTGAGGATCTCGATCTCTTCGTCCAGCAGAATGTCCGAATCCAACTGCACCCCATAGGGCTCGAGCAGCTTGTTCACAGCCGCGGGGGCTTGAACGGGCTGTATCTCGAGACCTCCGCCCCTGGTGGGCGAGTAGTTGAACATGGGGGGCTGCGCCGCCACTATCACGTTCCCTCCCCGGGCCAGAAAACGCTGGATTTCATAGACTTGCCTGTCGTTCAGGGTCTTCGGTTCGATGATCAGCATGGTGTCGGTTTCGTTCAGCATGGGTTCCTCTTTGGTGAGCGCGACCCGGCTGACCTGGTAACCTTCCTTGCGCAGAAGCTGCATTCCGCCCTGGTAGTCGTCCCTCTCTTCCGGAGGCGTCTGACCGAGTTTCATCAGCAAGGCTCTCATGCGCGGATCGTCATATCTGGGGTCCGCGGTTTCGATAGGCGCGACCATGGTGAGTCTGGGAGCATCCTCGAGGGTCATTCGGTATATTTTCGACACGAGTTCATATTCCAGTGCGCCCAGGTTCTGAGGCACGATCTGGGGGAGCACCTCGGTATTCTTGTCGAGGTACGTAACGCTGATGGCCGAATAGACTTGCTTGATGTCCAACGAATCCTGCTCGATGCTCCGAGCCTGGAACGGTACGATCCCTTTCTTTTCAAGCTCCTCGAGTTTGCCCGCGTCCGCCAGTGGATTGTACACATGATACGTGAAGTTGGAGGAAAGACGCGCCAGATCCGATAATTTGTCTTCCACGTCCTGTCGGATGTCTTTCAACGCCGAAGGCATCTTCCCCTTTTCCGAGACGTAATAGTTGACTTCAACGGGTACTTGCAGCTTGGAGAGAATCCGGGCTGTGGCGGGCGAGACCGTGTAAATTCGTCCTTCCGTGAAATCCAGTCGACCCAACCGTATATCGCTGACGATCAAATTCAGAACGAACCCTATGCCCAGGAGGAATACCACTGAAACGTAAAACCGTCCGGTGGAACGAAGTTTGATCTTACTATCCAGGGTGAACGTATTCAGGATGAGCAAAATAACGGTAAACGAGAGGAAGAAGAACACGCTCCCCCAGTCCACCACTCCACGTTCGAAGTCAGAGGCGTGGTTCAACACACCCAGCGCCTTTTGAAGGGCCGTTCCGAGCCCGCCGACCCAACCGTCGATGAACGCGGCCACGAACTCGGCTCCCAGCATGGACATTCCGAAACAGATCAGAATACTCAGGATGAAAGCCACGATCTGGTCTTTGAACAGGGCGGACACGAACATGCCTATGGCCAAAAACAGGCATCCCATGAGGGCGGATCCCAAATAGCCGACCAACACCGGCCCCCAATCCGGACTCCCGACAAGCGAAAGGACGATGGGAACGGTTACGGTACAGGCCAGCGCGGTGAGATAGAACAGCAGTGCAGCGGCAAATTTTCCGAGGACCAGAGCACCGCTTCGCATGGGAAAGCTCAGCAGAAGGCTGATGGTGCCCAGTTTGCGTTCTTCCGCCCACAAACGCATGGTAATGGCGGGAATGAACACGCTCAGGAAGAGAGGCATGACTGCGAAATATCCCCTCATGTTGGCCTGGCCCACGAGAAAGAACGTGGACATATAGAGTCCCGCCGTGATCAGCAGGAAAACGATGATGTAGATGTAGGCGATGGGTGAATTGAAATAACTCGAAAACTCACGTTTTAAAATGGTGCCGAAGTTGTTCATGGACGCTTACCCCGTTACTACGTATTCCGTTCGTGAACGCGCCGTGGCGCCGCACGTACCGGGCCGCAACCTATATATGCCGCCGGCCCCCGAAGCGTTGCACTAAGATTGCCCGAGCTCTCGTCGGGTCAGATGAATGAACGCCGCCTCGAGGGAAGGTTTCAGTTCCCGATTTTCTTTGACCAGCCAGCCGTTTTCCTGGATGGCGCCGGCCAGCTCCGGCCAGATTTCACGGCCCTGTTCCGCCTGTATTCGGAACGAACAGACACCGTCGTCCTGCGAGACCGCGACCGGGAGCACCTGTTTCACGCCCGGCAGGCCCTTCAGGACCCGCTCGATATCCGCCGAATTCCCCTTCAAGGCGACCATACGACCCGGCGTCTGACTGGCCGCCTGCTGGAGTTCCTGCTGGGTGCCGTCCGCGATGATTCGACCTTCATTGATAATAATGATCCGATCGCTTATGGCTTCCACTTCCTGCAGGATGTGGGTGCTCACGATGATGGTCTTGTCCTTTGCAAGCTCTTTGACGAGATCGCGAATTCCGATGATCTGTAACGGGTCCAGACCGGAAGTCGGCTCGTCGAGAACCAGGACCTTGGGATCGTGTATCAACGCCTGGGCCAGGCCCACACGCTGTCGGTATCCCTTGGAAAGCTGTGAAATGAGTCGCCTCATCATGGTGCGAATGCCGCACTTCTCGACGACCCACTCGAGGCGATTTTCCAGTTCGGGGCCTGCCAGTCCCCGGCCCTGAGCCACGAACCGCAGATATTCGACCACTTCCATGTCCACGTACAGAGGGACGGTCTCCGGAAGATACCCCGTACACCGGCGCACCTCGATGGGCTGCTCCAGCACATCGAAACCTTCTATGGTGGCGCTTCCGGAAGTGGGAACAATCTGAGTCGTGAGGATGTTCATGATGGTGGTCTTGCCTGCGCCGTTGGGTCCCAGGAGTCCCAGGATTTCCCCTTTTTCAACCCTGAAGCCGGCGTCCTCGACGGCTCGCGTGGAGCCGTAATACATGGTAAGCGATTTGGCCTCGATCACTCGAACATCTCCTCGGATGCCGTCGCCGGACGCTCTGCATCGTCCGTCATCGGCACGGTAAAAACGGTTAAAATTCAACGTGTTGTTCACCTAGACCGCGTACGATAGGAAAAACCGTCCCTGGTGTCAAGTCGTTCATCCCGTCGATGGCCTCATCGCCTTCGGCGGAGAGGCCGGCGGAGAAATGAATTTCGGGGTCGCGGCGCCACGAGCCCGTAAGGTTCTTCGGAGTGCGCGCCGGTGACCCTCCGCAGGCATCCGCGCTCAGAGTGGAAGTATGCGGGAAAACCGCATCCTTCCGTTCCGAACCGCTTTTTGTGTCTATTCTTTGAATGGATCGGGTGCGGGGAATCTATCGGAGGACGTCCCGCTCAAACTGCAGAGTGGCGAAGTAGTCCGCCAATGTTTCTTCACGGCGGATCAGTTCCACGGAGCCGTCACTGCGAAGCAGCAGCTCTTTCGGGCGAAGGCGTCCGTTGTAGTTGAATCCCATGGCGTGGCCGTGGGCGCCGGTATCGTGAACCATCAGAATGTCCCCGTCTTCGATCCGGGGCAGCAGCCGTTGGACGGCAAATTTGTCATTGTTTTCACACAACGAGCCGACGACATCCACAACAACGCCGCTCGTTCCCGGATCTTTTCCAAGGACCGTGATGTGATGGTAAGCGCCGTACATGCCCGGTCGCATCAGGGACGACATGCAGGCGTCCACGCCCACGTATTCGCGGTAGATGTGCTTGCTGTTAATGGCTTTGGTAACCAGCACACCATGGGGCCCGGTCATATAACGACCGCTTTCCATGTATAACTTGGGTGCATAACCGTTTCTGAGACGGAAATCGCCGTATGTTTTTTTGGCTTCGGCGGCCAGAGATTGGATGTCCAACGGCTCCTGGAGTGGTTCGTACGGTATCCCCAGCCCACCGCCGATATTGATGAACTCGAACTCGATACCGCGTTCCACCTGCTCCAACAACATACGCACCGTGGCCACCATGTACTCGTACTGACGTTCGTTCGAGCAGAGCATCGTATGCAGGCCGAAAACTTTGGCCCCGCGATCCATGGCTTGCCGGTAGGCGTCCACGAGTTGTTGGTGGCTCACTCCGTATTTAGACTCCGAAGGGTTCCCGATAATGCTGTTGCCCGTTCGGCGCGGTCCCGGATTGTAACGGAAGCAAATCCGTTCGGGAAAACGAGGAACCTTGGGAATGAGCGTGATGTCGTCCAGATTGAGTATGCATCCGCCCTCGGAAAGGGCGCTGTCGAACTCCTCGATCATGGTGTTGTTCGAGGTAAACATGATATCCTCGCCGCCCGCTCCCACGCCTCGGCTCATCTTCAGCTCCGCTATGGAGCTGCAATCGAAGCCGAACCCCATGCTTTTCATAACGGACAGAATGGATGGATTCGGAAGGGCTTTGACCGCAAAAAACTCACGGAAACTGCGGAAACCGGAAAACGTTTTCTTCAACGTTTCTCCCGTGTCCCGTATTCCCTGTTCATCGTAGATGTGAAACGGCGTTTTGAAGCGCTCGACGACTTCCTCGAGAATAGGTTCGAGCCGGTTCCTGAATCCCTCAGACATGGGCATGGCGCATTCCTCCTTGAAAACAGACCTTCATTCTCTAACAGATTCAGGGGGGTTTGTGAAGACAGAGGATGATATTTTTCTGGTGAACCGCGCCGAAAACCTGGAGACTTCATGCTCGGACCAAATGGTGGTTTGGACCTCCCGATGTCCGGATCCGAAGATGGGGAAGCGCCGGTACGCCTCTCGGACGTGAGAATTGTAGGGGCGTATCGCGATACGCCCCTACCGTATCCGCTTAATGAAGCAAGGGGTTTTATCCGACCAGGTAGGTACTTCTTACCGGCGCGGCCGGAATCGGGCAGTTTTTTCCCCGCGCCGTTTTCCGGAATCGGAGAAAGCGGCGTCCGGATTGAGGCCGGAGACTCGGGAGATGCCTCAGCGCCAGTACCGCCAGGTATTCGGGTACTGCCGGTATCCCACCAGCGTGTGGGTACGCTCGTAATAAGGAGTGTAGGGAATCGAACTCCGGATCTGGTAGTTTTCCCACGTAGTGGGCGGTTTGTAGTAGAGTCCGAGCTCTCCGGTGAGGGTGGTTCCAACCCAGATGCATCCATTGAAAAAACAGGTCAAGAGCAACAAGCCTATCAGGAACATTCGTTTCATACGGTCCCTCCGTTCTGCGCGCTTTATAGATAAAGCAATTTCCGCGCCAGGAAAGATCGGGTCCTGACCGGAAACATCGGCGGAATGTTCGAATGGTCACGCGGGCGGCATGGGAATGCCGCTGTCATTCTGACGGCCGTCAGGAAGTTGACGTTCACGATACTCACCCGTAGCGGGATGGGTTTCATTTAACCATTTAAAATGTTTACAGAATTTAGACAGGATCAACGGTGGTACGGCTTTTGCTTTATAGATGGGCAACGCCGGACAGTTGGAGCAGGACCGGACCCCCTCCCTCCGGGTAACCGCAAAATGGACGGCAAAGAATTTCAACGCAGCTTTAGTGTTCTTCCCTACACACCCTCAACCCTTCTCCTCATGCCCCCCCGGAGAGCTTCTCCGGGGGGCTTCTTATTTCATCAAAAAAGGGCGTAAATAAACGGCGCAATGGCGCTGCTTTCCGTGAAGACGACCAGCGCGCCTAGGGCTCCCAGCACAATCACGATAGGAAGCAGCCAGAAGCGCTTTCGAACTTTCAGGAATTCCCAGAACTCGGCAACGAGAGATGGATTAGGCATAGTCAGCTCTTTAATAACGTTTGAAAAACCGCTCCTTGGGCTGAGCCGGTTCCGTGCGGCTCACCCAATACGTGGCGGCGTTCTTGTCGGGCTTGGTGGACAGCGGCGGCCCCCCAAACCACCGTTTCGCGATCGCGAAGGGGGTGATAACCAGGTAGTAGGCAATGGCAAGAATCGTAGCGTTGGTAAGTGTACCTAGTAGATGAGCGATTTTCAACCAGATCACATATACCCGTTTGAGCCGGGAAGGCATGGTCATCAGACCGAAACCTACGGCCGAGAGACATCCGAACAGGACCAGGGGCAATGGGCTGTTCCGCCACCAGCCCAGAACGCCCAGGCCGCCGAAAAAAAGAAACGCCACTACTCCGAATCGCCGGATCTGCCGCGGGTCAGTCGAGTTCGAGTTCATTTCGCCAGTCCGTTTCCTCTTCCCAGGGCGGCTGCTCTTCTTTGAACAGAACGCAATTTTCCATCACCAGCACGTCCATTTCCGTGCGCATAAAACACCGATACGCATCCCGGGGGGTGCAGACGATGGGTTCCCCTCTCACATTGAAACTCGTGTTCACAAGCACCGGGCAACCGGTGCGGCGCTCGAATTCCGAAATCACGCCGTGATAGTCGGGCTTGGTCTCCGAGTTCACCGTCTGGAGTCGAGCCGAATAGTCCAGATGCGTAACCGCGGGGATGTCGCTCCGCTTGACCTTCAGACGCTCCAACATGGGCATTCCGTCCCTTGAAGGCTGGGGGAGCCTTCTTTCCGCTTTTACATCGGCCACCAGCAGCATGTACGGGCTGGGCCGGTCCGACTCGAAATACCGGTCCGCCTTTTCCTCCAGGACCGAAGGCGCGAAGGGCCTGAAAGACTCTCGGTATTTGATTTTCAGGTTCATGACGGTCTGCGTATCGTCCCGCCTCGGATCGCCCAGGATGCTGCGTGCTCCCAGGGCTCTCGGCCCGAACTCCATTCGGCCCGCCAGATAACCCACGATTTTTCCTTCAGCGATCTGTTCCGCCACAACGGCCGACCGGTTTTGATCTTGTACCTCGTGATACGCCGCGCCCACGGTCTCGAGAAAATCCTTGATCGCTTCATTGGAGAAACGCGGCCCCAGGTAGGAGCCTTTCTGGCGGTCTTTTCCCTCGACCGTGACTCTTTCGTTCCCGAGAAACCGATGCCAGACGGACAGGGCCGCTCCAAGCGCTCCACCCGCATCCCCCGCGGCAGGCTGTATCCAGATCTCTTCAAAGGGGCCGTTCCTCAGAATCCGCCCGTTGGCCACGCAGTTCAAGGCAACTCCCCCGGCGAGGCAAAGCTTATTCAGGCCCGTCTCCCGGTGAACGTGACGCGCCATTTTGAGGACAGCCTCCTCGGTTACCGCTTGGATACTGGCTGCGATATCCATTTCCCTCTGAGTGATTTCCGTTTCAGGACTTCGGGGAGGTCCTCCGAACAGAGCGGAGAAACGCTTGTTCGTCATCCGAAGGCCGCCCAGGAAATCGAAATAGGACAGATTCAAGCGGAGGGAACCGTCTTCTTTCATGTCCATCAGCTCCGAAAGAATCCGTTCCTTGTATCGCGGAGTGCCATAGGGAGCCAGTCCCATCAATTTGTATTCGCCTGAATTCACTCGGAATCCGGTGAAATACGTGAACGCCGAATACAACAACCCAAGCGAATCCGGGAAATGAAGTTCCTTCAGCAGGGTCAGATCCTTCCCTTTACCGAAGCCATAGCTGGCTGTGGCCCACTCGCCCACTCCGTCGATGGTCAGGACAGCCGCTTCCTCGAAGGGTGACGGATAAAAAGCCGACGCCGCGTGAGCCTCGTGGTGCTCGGTGTACAGCACGTCCCCTTCGTAGCCCGTCTCCTTCTTGAGAACTTTGGGCACATGGAGTTTCTGGCCGAGCCATCGGGGCATGGCCTGAAGCCAGGACCGGAGGCCCCTTGGGGCCACGGTCAGATACGTCATCAGGATTCGCTCGAAACTCAGGAACGGCTTATCATAAAACACCACGTAGGAGAGGTCGTCGATGCGGATACCGGCCTCTTCCAGACAATATCGGACGGCATTCCCGGGGAACGAGGGATCGTGTTTTTTGCGAGTGAATCGTTCCTCCTGAGCCGCCGCCAGAACATCGCCGTCCCGAACCAGGCAGGCGGCGGCATCATGATAAAAACACGAAATGCCCAAGATAGTGGCGCCGGTTTTAGCGTTCGTATTCATGTCGTTGAAACAGACCTCTTCAGCACGATCCGACTGTCGGCCACCACGCAGCCCCGGCCCTCAGGATACACGATCAAGGGGTTGATATCCAGTTCGGCCACTTCAGGTTGCTCCGTCATCAGTTGAGACAACCTCAAGATACATTCCTCGATGGCCTCGATATCGGAAGGGGGCATACCGCGGATTCCCTTCAACAGCGGGTACATTTTGAGCGATTCGAGCATGCGGTAGGCGCTTCGTTTCCACATGGGAGCGAGACGGAAGGTGACGTCCTTCATCACCTCGACGAAGGTGCCCCCCAGTCCAGCCATGACCATGGCTCCGAATTTGGGATCGCGGTTGGCGCCCAGAATCACTTCGACGCCTTTCTTTGCCATCTCCTCGATACGGACGCCCGTTATACGGGCCTCGGGATGACGCTGTTTCACATTTCCAATAATTCTCCGAAAGGCGTCTTTAGCCTCCCCGACACTCTTGATTTTCAACATCACGCCGCCCGCGTCGAATTTATGGACCACATCCGGTGAGTCGATCTTCATGGCCACCGGGAATCCAATGCGATCGAGTGCAGGCTCGATATCTTCTTCCCGGGCGATTTTTCCTCCCTCGAGAACCGGGAATCCGTAATAGGAAAGAAGGGTGTTGGCTTCGGTCTGAGGAAGATATACCGAATCTTTTTTTCCCAGCGTTTTCCCGATGAATTCCCGAGCCCGATCGGTGTCCACCTCGTAGCTGATGACTTCCCTATCCGGTATGGTCATACGGGTGGTGAAGTGAACCATGCTCGCCATGGCGTGCACCGCCTGTTCGCCCAGAAAATAGTTCGGGAACCCATGGCTTTCGAGATAGCGGACGCCTTCCGATACGTCCACGATTCCCATGAACACGCAAAGCACCGGCTTCTCGATCCCTTGTGTGGCTCGGGGCAGGATTTCCGCGGTTTGAAGAATGTCGGTAATGGCCTGAGGGGCCATAATCACAATGGCGCCCGAAACGTTTTCGTCTTCGAGAACGGTTCGTATGGCGCCCTCGTACCTTTTGTAGTCGGCGTCTCCGATAATGTCCACCGGGTTGTTCAGATTGGCCGTGGACGGCAGAAAGCTCGCCAATCGCTCCTTTGTGTCTTTCTTCAACTCCGCCAACTCGAGATTGAACCGATCCGCGGCATCCACGGTCATAATGCCGGGCCCGCCGGCGTTCGTGATGATGGCTATGCGGTTTCCCTTGGGCAGCGGCTGGCGGGCGAAGGCAATGGCCGCGTCGAAAACTTCTCCCAGATTGTTCATACGCTGGATGCCGCTCTGATGAAAAATGGCGTCATAGGCGGCATCGGATCCCGCCAGAGCTCCGGTGTGGGAGGACGCGGCGAGGGCCCCCTTGGGAGAACGACCGGATTTCATGGCCAGCATGGGCTTCCGGTATTGCCAGTTGATTTCTCGAGCGGTTTCCAGAAAGCGTCTTCCGTCCGTGATATCCTCGAGATACATGACAATCACGTCCGTGTCCGGATCGTCCTTCAAAAAGTCCAGCAAATCGATTTCATCCACGTCCGCTTTATTCCCGAAGGAAACGAATTTCGAGAATCCGATGTCGTGGCCTGCCGCATAGTCCATAATAGCGGTGCACAGTGCTCCACTTTGTGAAATGACGGCGATCCTGCCGTGCCGGGGCATGTTTCGGCTGAAACTGGCGTTCATGGAAATGCCGGGATTCGTGTTGATAATGCCAAGACAGTTGGGTCCGATGAGGGAAATGTGGAGATTGGCCAATTTGGTTTTGAGCCTTTCTTCACGTTCGACCCCAACGCCTCCGATCTCCTTGAATCCGGCTGTAATGACAATCACGCCCTTGACGCCTTTTTCCGCGGCCTGCTCCACCACTTCTTCCACGGCAGGGGGAGGTACGATTACAATTCCGAGATCCACAGGATCCGGAATGTCCAGGATGGACGGATAGGTCCGAATGGAATGGATGAAGCGGGAATCCTTGTTGACCGGATAAATACCTCCTGTGAAGTTACCATGTATGAGATTCTCCATCACCGCGCGTCCGACGCTGCCGGGTCGGTTGGTCGCGCCGATGACGGCGATGGATTGCGGTGCAAAGATGGGCTTCAAACGGTCGGCGTGCATGGTCCTTCTCCTCGAGGCTTGGATGTTTACCGGCTCTGCCGAGGCGGCTGATGACGGGTCTTCCTCAGTCCGCGTTCAATGGCATCGGGCGCCGCTCCGCAGGCCTTTGTGCAGCCATGGAACGTGGACCCGTTTCGAGAGCCCGAGCCCCACGGAAACACCGTTTCATAGGCGAATGCAACTCAAAACCGGGGCCGGGATTGATTCCGTTTCGATGTGCACGAGAATATGAAGCCCCTTATCATCCCTTACCCGATCCTTGACGGGTTTGTAAAATGGTTGAAGCGAACGGTCCCGTCGGGTCCAACATCGGCTTGGAGTATGGGAGCCGGCAGACCGGTGCGCGGATCCAATACCGCCGCTCCCACCGTGCCCCGGGTTCGGCAAAACCTTTTCTTTGGCTTTACACTGGATTCTATGTAAAAAAGGGAATGAAATTCAAACGGAGTTTTCATGATTCTTTTTCAAGGGACTTTCCTGAAAGACGCAGTTGATGTGGGGTTATCCGTCGTTCTCTGTTATAATCAGCGGCGCGAGGGGTAGGGGCGTGTTGCAAAACGCCTTTAGTCCGGAACCTCGAGCTTCGGCCTCCATCGTTCACGAGACGATCGATTTGGATGGTTCCGGGGAGAACCAAAAGTTTCGGGTTGGGTATCCTGATTTTGTGATTATAATAATAAAATGAGGGGAATGGCGGTTTCCTGGAGGGAAGCCCGGATTTCCTCGTCAGAACTCTATTATTCGCGGGGAAGGGAGCTAACTATGTGGGAATACACCGATAAAGTGAAACACTATTTCGAGGAGCCGGTGAACGTCGGCGTTGTGGAAGACGCGGACGGTGTAGGCGAGGTCGGATCGCTGGCGTGCGGCGACGCGCTCAAGCTGACGTTCAAGCTGGGACCGGACGGTCGTATTGCGGACGCCAGGTTCCAGACGTTTGGATGCGCCAGCGCCATAGCTTCTTCATCCGCGCTGACGGAAATCATCAAGGGAATGACCCTCGAGGAGGCCTCGAAAGTGACCAATCGCGACATTGCCAACTACCTGGGCGGCTTGCCCAAGGAGAAAATGCACTGTTCGGTTATGGGCATGGAGGCTCTGGAAGCGGCGATCGCCAATTATCGGGGCGAGGAAATCAAGAAGGAACAAGAGGGCGAGATCGTCTGTGAATGCTTCGGCATCACCGATCGAGAGATCGAACGGGTGATCCGGGAAAACCACCTCACCACTCGAGAGGAAGTGACGAATTACACCAAAGCGGGCGGGGGTTGCGAAGGCTGCCACGACAAGATCCAGGACATCCTGAATCGCATTTTGGCGGAAGAGAAAGGCAAGCCCGTTGAAAAGAAGAAGGAAGAGGCTCCCCGGAAAAAATTGACCAACCTGCAGAAGATCAAGTTGATTCAAGAGACTCTCGACAGGGAAATCAAACCCGCGCTGCAGGCGGACGGCGGCGACATCGAGCTGATCGACATAGAAGGGAACCGGGTTCTGGTGGCCCTCAGAGGCGCGTGTTCGGCGTGCTCGGCCGCTGAAGTGACCCTGAAAGGGTACGTGGAAACGAAATTGCGGGAATTCGTGACGGACGAACTCGTGGTAGAGGAGGTCAAGTAATGAAAACGATCTATCTGGACAACAACGCCACCACCCGCACCGCGCCCGAAGTGGTCGAAGCCATGCTCCCCTATTTCTCCGACCTGTATGGAAACCCCTCGAGCATGCACTATTTTGGCGGACAGGTAGAAAAGAGCGTCAGACTGGCCCGCGAAAAGGTCGCCTCGCTGATCGGGGCCGAGCCCGGCGAAATCGTTTTCACATCGTGCGGCACCGAAAGCGATATCACCGCCATATTCGGAACCCTGGAATCCTATCCTGAAAAGCGGCACATGGTCACAACGAGAGTGGAGCATCCCGCGGTCAATCATGTGGCCCAGGTGCTCACCAAACGGGGATATCGAGTCACCCAGGTCCCCGTGGATCGTTCCGGCGGGCTGGATCTGAAGCAGCTCGATACGGCCATTACGCCGGATACGGCTGTGGTCAGCGTGATGTGGGCCAACAACGAAACCGGCGTCGTGTTTCCGATCGAAGAGATCGCCGGCATCGTAAAAGAAAAGGGCAGTGTTTTTCACACGGACGCGGTCCAGGCCGCGGGCAAGATTCCCTTGGACATGTCCAGGCAGAACCATATCGATATGCTGTCGATTTCCGGGCACAAGTTGCACGCTCCCAAAGGCATCGGCGTGCTGTACGTGCGCAAAGGCACCCGGTTGGCGCCCTATATCATCGGCGGTCATCAGGAGCGGGGTCGACGGGGAGGTACGGAAAACGTACCGTACATCATCGGCTTGGGCAGGGCGTCGGAGCTGGCCCTGGGACGCCTGGACGACGAGAATACTCGAGTGTCGGCTCTCAGAGACAAACTCGAAAAGGGTATTCTCGACCCCATACCCAACACGCTACTCAACGGGCAGGGCCAGCCGAGGCTTCCGAATACCCTGAACGTGAGTTTCGAATATATCGAAGGCGAGTCGATATTACTCATGTTGAGCAAACTGGGTATCTGCGCGTCTTCCGGCTCGGCCTGCACGTCGGGCTCGCTGGAGCCGTCTCACGTGCTGCGCGCCATGGGCGTCCCATTCACGGCGGCCCACGGCTCCATCCGCTTTTCGCTGAGTTACTATAACGAGGAAGAAGAGATCGACTTCGTACTGGCGCAACTGCCGGATATCGTAAGGAAACTGAGAGCGATTTCCCCGTTCTGTCGCCCCGTGAGTGAGCGCCTCCCGGAGCGCCTCCCGGAGCTTGCTGAAAGCCGTGAGCCTGTCGAACCGGTCGAAGGGGGACGCCGGGTCGAAAGGTTTTGAAAAGGGGTTCGGGGAATGCGTTCGAGAAAGTTTTCCCCTATAAACGATCGAGAGAGATCTGCATGGCTGCGAAACGGGGCGTATCCACCTGTTGGAAATCCGCGGAAGCGAAGGATGGCGATGAACTGATATCGGGCATGGCCCGGATCGGGCTTTCCGGCCTGGAACTCGAGTACCGGATTAGGGGCCGCATGTACCGGCAGATGAAGGGGAGCCTCACTCAGGGTCATTTTCAAGTGCTGTCCATCCACGCTCCGTTTCCCTTGCCCGACGATCTGCCTCGAACTTCGGCAAGCGGCGACCTGTTCAATATGGCGTCGTGGGACGCGGACGTGCGTCGCGAGGCGGTCGCCGTCACGCGAAAAACCCTGGAAACGGCCAACGATCTCGAAGTGGACCGGGTCGTGCTCCATGGAGGCTATATCGAGGAGCTGAAAGACGAGGCCCGCGCATTCCACGAGGCCTTGAAACGGGAACAGACCCTGTCTCCGGCCGCCAAAGAAGATCTGGAGCGGCTGATCGAAAGGCGAAGCGAAAAGGCTTCCGAAGGAGTCGATCGGCTGCTGTTTTGCCTCGAGTCCCTTCTCAAGCCTGCCGAACGTCTGGGAGTGTCCATTTGCCTCGAGAATCGTTTTTCCCCGCACGAACTGCCCGACAAGGACGAATTGAGCCGCATTTTGGGCGCCTTTGAAGGCGCTTCCATCGGGTTCTGGCTGGACGTGGGGCACGCGGCTTTCCAGGAACGGTTGGGCCTGGCCTCGCTCGAAGATTGGCTCGAGTTCGTTCCGGGACCCCTCAAGGGCGTCCACGTGCACGACTGCAAGGCATGGGACGCCCATCTGCCCCCGGGCCGGGGCGACGTGGATTTCAAACGTCTCGAATCCGCGTTCGAGTGCGCCCCCGTACTGATCTTCGAGATCGACGGCTCCTTCCCCCCTGAAGCGGTTATCGAGGGGATCGAGTATTTCGAGAACGAATTTCCGGCCGATTGAAGGGAGAGGGCGTCGTCGTGAACAAGGACATGCGATGCGGATGGATGAAGCCCGCCTCATAGAAAAGCTTCTCCTCATGGAGGCGCTCTTCGCCGGTGCGGGATCAGGCCTTACCGATACAAGGGCCGGCCCTATACGACGGTGATGCCGAGTGTATCGAAGAGGTTTGTCGACGAGACGCTTCGGCCCGAGTTCCTCGAGTTTTCCGAGACGCTGCGCGCATACCTGTCCGTGAAATTGCAACTTAATCAGGAACGGAGAATATATGAATAAGTTTAAGTGGATATCGATCATACCGGTGAGTTTTTGTGTCATTTCGTTACTCTGTGTTTTCACTCCAATTCCGGCTCTTGCGGGTGAGTATATTGGTGATTTTTGTTGGGCTTTTTCACATCTTGCCTTGGACATTTCGGGGGTGATTAAGCTTGGTATATCTCATATGGGTGGTGATCACTACACGTGTAGTGGTGTAATTACCGTAACAAACCCCACATTTATGCAATTTCCGGCGTATGGGAATGCCGAGTTGTTGGCAGGAAAGATTTATATTACATTGTCGCTTGCCGGCATAAGAAATGGCGTCATCGGGATCGATATGATTAAAGCCACACTAAATCCCGACTTAAGCGGTACATTTGAATCTATCGGCGTATATGCCGATGCTGTTGAACTTTCTGAAGGGGGGCTCACAAGTACAACTTGTCAATGACGATAAACTCGTAAAAAGCCGAAAGCGGCCATTTCCCGTCATTCCGGAGAAAGCCGGAATCCAGCAATTTCAAATAGTTCTGGACGCCGGATCAAGTCCGGCATGACGACGTGGGGACTTTTTACGAAGGCATCGATGATGGATATCAAAAGCCCGTCGAGGAGCATGCCGTTGGTCCTTCAGCGGGTCGTTAGCACTCGAATTAGGGCCAAAAACGAGGGCTCAGGGACATATGGATCAAGGCCATCCCCCAAAAGATCAACGGGATGGCCTTTGTCCTTTTATTGACTGCTTGGTGAACGGTTACACTGTTTTGCGTTATTTCTCTAATATCTTTTTCAGGTTTTGGAGGGTGCCTTCGAAAAAGGTTCTCAAGTTGTTGCTGAACGTCTTGAATTCATCGTCGGTCATTTCCTGGGTGGTGTAATACACCGACCAGGTAAAAAGAACCGCACCGTCCGACAACGGCTCCATGGCCATGGTCGCGAAGTATCCTCGTAAGGGAAAGCCTTTGACCATGATGTAGGATACATGACGCCCCTCTTTCCAGGCGACGAAATGTTCCTCGATCAGGAGGCCGTCATCCAGCGTGATTTCGCGGACCGTACCAACGCCCTGCTTCGTTTCGGAAGTTATGACCGTCGCCTTGATGCCTGGGACCCAACCAGGGAGACCGGCCGGGTCCTTCAACACCTCCCAAACGGCGTTCTCGGGAGCGCTGATAACGATGGATCGGCTGTACGCATCGTTATGAACCATCTTGTCGGCTGCGCCGGCCGTGCCCGGGCCGGTGATGCAAAAGACCATGATCGCTGCGGCCAGAATGATCATTACCTTTCCACCCATTTTTCTCCTCCTTACCTCGAGTTATATGCGGCAAACGCCGCAATTTCAGTGTTCCAAGCCGCCCCGCTCCACTTTTCGCCTCCTGACTGGGCTCTAAGCCGAGCCGAAGGGCCTGGGCCTCCCTACCACTGGGCGAATTCCCGGCAAATTTTCTGAACCCGGATTATCCGGCAACATCCTGGCAAAAGGGGTTCCGCACGCCTTTTCCCCTGTTTTTGAAGTCCTTCCCATGGCTCGAAAGCAGAAAAAGGGTGTCAAACCGCAGAAGACACGGCTGATGCATTCTCCAAACCGGTTTGGCGTCTTTTTCCCGTGTATTTCAGAAATACCTCTCCTCTCGGAACTCTGCACCCATTTTTCAGGTCATGCACCCTCAATCCTGCCAATTAAGCACCGCCCGGCAGCGGTGCTGCAAAAAACTCCGATGCCATGAGCGCATCCCGATACCTGACCTGGTGGGTCAAATGCCTTCCTTGTTACGTATAGTGGCAAGTATGTTGAGGTTTTCGGACGGTCCGGAGCTGCGCCACAGCTTGTGCCAGACCCGAATTCCATATCGTTTCCAAACATCCGGACATATACTCCCTCTCCCTGCGTCGTTCATCCTGAGCCGGCCGATGGAGGAGAGGTCAGGGGCTTCGACATTTTATCCCGGCGTAGCCTGGGGAAGCGGGAAGCGCAGCGACGCCTAGGTCAGGGCGCACTGCTCAATTATTGAGCAATGGGTGCCCATGATTGCTCAATTTCTGCGCAACATCCAGATATTGACCTCGACTCAAAATCGAAGAATCGTCGTAAAATGAATCTGTTATTGCATTTGGCACGCGAGCTGCAAGTGATTTGTATTGCAGAGGTGTAGAACATCCCGCAAGTGTCGTACGTATGATTCACTCAAGTTTACATTCAAATGCCACGGTAGATTGAGGGACACCATGCTTACTTTCGAGCTGCCATCAAGGGAAAAGTCAACGCATAGCCGTAATAGGTAAGATGTCCCCGGATAAGGCCGTAGGGGCGGTTCGTCCTTCGACGGAGCTCAGGATCCGTGACGAACCGCCCCTACAGAACGACCCGTTATTCATGCTGTTGTTCCCTGAACAAGGAGGCCCTGTCGGCCCCTGACTTCTGTAAAGGCATCTTTATCACCAGCGTTGGAGATGGCGGCCAACAGCCGGGTACGCTCCTATTTCGCTCGAGATCCAAAGAAATACGGTAGTTGGACCGGAGCGGAAGGTTGAGGAAAAGAGGGACGTGAGGAAAAGAGGGACGGTGTTGAGTTTGCGCGTTTCTTTGTTTCATCATCGATGAAATAGAAACCTCAACCCATGAAAAGCACGCATTGTCGCGCCCGGCGCGTTGCATCACAGCATCTGCCGGGGGATCGAACGGCGCAACACCTTCCGTGACGATAGCGACGGAAACCGGTTTGTCGATCACCTTGGGATACTGCTGATCGAGGCCGCTACACCCTGTTTTCCTGAGCTTTGATCCGCAATCGGGCCGGCAAGCAAACCTGAGCCAAGCAGATCGGCGGTCAGCCGGGCTGTCGGCAGAGGCGGACAGATCGCTTCGGATAACGCATTGTCCGCTGAAGAATAGAAACGCACAAAATCAACCCCGTCCCCTATCCCGGTCTTCAGTTGGACAGGCTGGTTGACTTCCCAATCCTTTTGCGGCGCGAGACGGATGCGCGCCCCGTTCGCCCCGCCGCGCTTGTCGGAGCCGCGGAACGTGGATGCCGACGCCCAGGCGGTCGAGACCAGTTGGGCGACGGACAGGCCCGAGGCAAGGATCTTGCCCTTGAGGTCCGCGATGTCCTGCGCGTCGATCAGCTCATGATCGACTGCGGGCACCGGGTCTTGCCAGATCAGTTCTTCCGCCGGGACCTCCGGGCCGAGATAGCGCGAGCGGGGGCTCATGTCGCGGTGGGTCAGCTTGAACCACGCCCGGGCGAAGGCGTCCGCGAATTCCTCGGGGTTCTGCTGGTAGCGCCGCGCAATCGGCTCATAGATCGGGGCGTGGCGAAGGGAGAGGTCCGCCGTGGTCATCATCGGCCGGTGCTTCTTCGACGGGTCGTGCGCGTCAAACCACCATGTCCTCTTCGGCCACGTCCTTGGCGAGCCACTGATAGGCACCGGCCGGGCTCTTGACCAGCTCCCACTCATATTTGAACAGCACGTTCAGATAGCCCATGTCCCATTTGGTCGGTTTCGGCTTCCAGGCGCCCTCGATGCCGCTGCCGATCGCATCGCCGCCCTGTAAGTTTTCCCCCCGTGCCCTCCTTTCAAAACGTTCAAGGCCGGCGCCCCTAGCGGGAGGCGCCCAGGTGGAAATTGGTTTGTGGGGGAAGTCTCTGACACGGCGCTTTGGGGTGCCTTTTTCGGCCGTGGAGACTGCATCCGCCCTCCCGGGTCTTTCCGGCGGAAGCCGGAATGGCCCTAGTTCAAAAGTCTTGGGAGGGGTTTGGGGAACCCTTCTTCAGAAGGGCTCCCCAAGCACCCCCT
Organism: Deltaproteobacteria bacterium; assembly: GCA_016208165.1. Lineage (NCBI taxonomy): Bacteria > Pseudomonadati > Myxococcota > Myxococcia > Deltaproteobacteria bacterium. The sequence goes on along the minus strand of JACQYL010000087.1, from coordinate 2,867 downwards.
GAACAGGTACCTGATTTTTCCCACTGCTTTCGTGTGGGGGAAGTCCCCTACAAATGCGTAGGGGTACTCTCGCTCAAGCATGTAAGTAGATCCCGTTGCATACATAACTGCCGCTCCCTGCTAAGGTTCATATTGAAGACACTATAACCGAAAGCTTACCGGACGAGCCTTCTGGCTAGTACATTTATTGAGGGGAGCGCAAAGCAGGTTAAGTCGCGATACCCTTCTGCCGGTCGGATTCAGGACTTGATGGGTTTCTGCTCAGAGAAAAGTTAATTGATTCGTTCTCCCCGTAATATCTTTGATATGCAAATAACGCGACTGGAAGAGGTTATGTATTTTATAAAAACCAATTCTGCTCTTCTGCTGATTGGCATTGACCTGGACGTCAATCATGTTCAACTCTGGTCCGGCCGGCAATTGCGAGAGCTGTCAAAGCAGGGTTTGCTTAAGTTACTTAATAATCAAGCTGAAATAGAAGTATAACACGAATTTCTTCTAGTAATGCGACGGTGGGACGAGAAGATCAAAATTTGGACAAAGGGTCTTATTGAGGCTTGGACAGATGCTTTAGAAAAAGGTTGATTTTATTTCGAGTGCGATGTTCGTGAATTAGATTGTTAAAACAAACCAAAGGAGAAAAAAACAATGAAGAAAACGCGAAATTTGACCATTTTGTTGTCAGCAGTAATCATGATGGTCTCGTTAATCTGTGGTACGGCGTTGGCGAAGCGACCCACTCCACCGCCTGTATGTGGTGGTCTGACCGGAACCTGGCATGGTGAAGAATCAGGTGATATGATTTGGTTGGCGATCCATACATCAGACAGTTTGGACCCTACAAAGGGAGAAATGTTGATGAACTGGATTTGGATCTCCCCTAATTTAATTGGACCTGATGTTAGTCTGACTCCAGGGCACGGCGTCTGGCAACTAAATAGCGATGGCACATCCAACTATACTTGGTACGCTTATGCCATTGGTACGGATGGGAGCCCATTATACACAGTTAGGGTCAGCGGAGTAGCATTGTTCAATCCGGAAGATCCGGATGACTGCAATACAGTCTTCATCTACTATGAATTTGCTTATTTCAATTCCGTTGTACCTGTGGGAGAGTTGAACACAGCCATTCCTGACGGGTCAATAACTGGAGGCGCTGTTGAAACGAGAGTTCCTATGGTTGTGACGCCGTTGCCAGAGCAATAATTTGAAGATATAACTCCGATTGCCTCTCCATGCAGGCAATCCGAGTTATAATTCAGTAACAAAACAATGTAACTATATAGAAGCCCCAGTAGCTCCAACAGGTAGAGCTACTCACTTGCAGGGTCACACGCATGGCCCTGCCGACTTGTTCCTCTCCATAATCAGAGACTCACCATGCTGATTCCTGCATTTGGTAGAAATTTGCCGATGACAAACCCCGCCAACTGGTCCAGAGCAGCATAGACGGCGACTTCTCCTTGCACAAAGGGTGGCGCACCGTCGCCCCCTTGCGCTTCTACAACGCCGACAAGCGTAAAGCGGGGGACGGGGTTGATTTTGCGCGTTTCTATCTTCAACGGACAATCCAGTTTTCTCGGAGACGGTATCGGCGATCCATCCGGTCGGAACATGGTCCAACAGCTCTTCCACAAAATCGCTGTCACCTCTGTTCGTCCATCGCCTTTCGAAGGGATCTGCGTTCTGCGCATGGATTTCAAAACGCCCCACCCGCCGACGCTTCTTTACAAAGCGCCTCAAGTCAATTCCGCCTTCCGACTTTGGGCCAGGCCTTTTTCAGCAAATTGATAGATGAGGAGACGGGGAAACGCGCAAAATCACCCCCGGCCCCCTTTTTTCATATTTGCCGAACCGCAAGAGCGAAACGGGTGTCGGACACGCTTATCAGCAGTAATATTGCGTTTTAGAGCAGGATAGAGGGGCACAATATGTCGGGGGGAATAGAACCCAACGTCGGTCCAAGCGCTAACATCGACAGAGAAAAAACGATTTACTCCAACAAGGATGTTTTCCGCCAGCCCTACGGTTTTTTTGATAGGTGATCCGCCTACATGGTGAGGGTACGGTATTACGTCAGACTAAAACGTTTCTTGACCTCGTCGCTTTTTCTAAATGACAATCGCTACACAAGGACGCCACGAACAACCTTATCTGCCAAACAGCAATAGCCATACGTTTTGAAAGGTGACGCCCCCCACCCTACCCGCACAAAATCAACAAAGGCCTTCATCAGTGTCAAAAATATCAAAGGTGGGAAAGCAAGTTGAGCAAAAGCAAGTTTCTTCAAAGTCACTTTGCAGCCGAGAGGTGGTCTTAGAAGGAGGTGTTCACACGAAACACGCAAGGAATTCTGTTCTATGCTGATCTGTACATTCCGTTTGCTCCGCGGACACATCCAGTTATAGTTTTGCATCCGTTTATCATTCACCATTTCTTTTAATATTGTTCTATTGAATTGATCTCTTGCCTGTGCATTTTCTTCGATGTCGGATGCGACCTGCAAAGCCACCTTGCCCAAATCAATTAGCGGATTTAAAGAGATGTTAGCTACCGTATCTCCTATGTTCTTAGGAAGAGAGAAACTGGCCGCTACACCCAAAGCCCTAGCTGCGTCTATAACAAGGGAGGCAGCATCATTAGCAACTGGTACCTCATTCTGTCGCTCTCTCATGGACAGCAGCGTTAGAAACGCTTGGTGTATTGCCACTATAAACATAGTTATTGGCTCCATTTGAGATCCTTATTGCTGCTAACATCTCGGATGACCGACTCGACCTATGGGTCGTCCACGCGGACGTCCATGCTACTATACCTTCATTCTCCAATCGATTGAAATCGATATTCTTTTTCAATTCATTCAC
>JACQYL010000086.1 GCA_016208165.1 Deltaproteobacteria bacterium | reverse complement strand
CGTACGGTTACCTCCCGTCCTTCGGACCCGGACAAACGAGTTGTCCGGGCCACCCATCCATCGTGGTCGATCCCTAATGTGACGACGAGCGAGACGGACTGGAAACGCCTTTCTGTTTCTGACGACCAACATGGTTCCCCCCACGAACAACGGCTTCTTCTGACCCTGCGAACAGGTGCAAAAAGGTGACCCCCATGGTGTGAAGGGAAGGGTAGTAAGAGGAGCGAAGAAGGCGTGGCCCTCTTCGCCGCCGATTCCATTATTCAGAACCTATTGTTTCACTTCCGTGGTTGTCTCTTTCCCTTTGTTCACCGCATTGTGATAGAAAAGCATGGGTTTGTAGGTGAACTCGACGAACATCTTGACCTGATCGTCCAGATGCTTGCTCTTTTCGCCGGAGACGCCGATGAATCCGCTGGTTCCTGGGGCCGTGACGTTTGTTCCCTGGATGGATCCGGGTTCCAGGTGGACGATATGGTTCTCCGTTCCCCGGTCCACTTTTGGAAAGGGCGGCAACTCGCCGGTCGAACTGGTAATGGGCTGACGGAGGAAGTATCCCAGCACGGTAACCGGGTGGAACGCGTCCATGGCCGTTTTCAGGCGATAACCGTCCATCTTTCGCCCCTTTTGCTCCGAGGCCAGGTCGGCAAGGGCTTCCAGCAGACTGTTCTCGAGGATCTCCGTCTTCTTGCCGTTAAAGAAATCGGTCTTGGTGTTCCCCTCGAGCGCCTTGAGAAAGAGGGTATAACCGTGGTAGCGGTCGGAGAGAATCTGAACCGCGCTTTGTCCGAAGACGTTCTTATAGCCTGCGAATTCATCCTCGAAGACGGCGGGGATGACCCTGGTCCACCAGCTGTTGAAAACGGCTGCCCCGGGGTGGTCGCAGAACCCGTCGCCGTCCCCGTCCGTCAGGAGATTGTTCCATTGGGACAGGAGTTCGAGGGCCTCGATCGTTTCAGGCTTTGTCGGGTTGCCGTCTCTCAAGATCTTGACCATCCGGTCTTTGATGTTCAGAGCCTTCTTGTCGTAAAAGGCGATGGTCTTGATCATGGCCTTCAGGTCCTCGCGGCCGACTTCCTTTTTGGCTTCGGCCAGGCGCTGAAGAGTGGTGACGCGATCGTCGCGGCCCCACCCCCCCCACACATCCGAGGTGGCCAGGTCCCCATGGCTCCATCCGGGGGCGGGTTGGTTGTTCCAATTGATCACGAAGCCGTTCGCTGGATTCGAGGCATGGGGGTTTTCGGTTTTGGGCAGGAACCCCTGCCATTCGTATTCCCCGGTGCCGGGGGCGGGCAGTCGAATATCGTAGCCCTCGGGCCGGATCGGATGAAGACCCAGGTGGTAATAGGCGATATCCCCATCCGTGGTAGCGAAGAAGTAATTGATGGACATGTCGCTTTGTTGGGCCGCTTTATTGAACTCCTGAACGGTCTCTGCATTCATCAGGTCGAAAAATGAAGCCAACCCTTGCAGGAATGTCTCCTTACAGCTGAGACGTTTGCTGAAGGCGACATGGTGGGCGGCATCCACAAAAAACACGGGTCCGTGGACCGTATAGAGTTCCTCCTTCGTGACCGGCTGAGGTTTTCCCTTTACGTAAAAGGTATGTGTTCTCACGTCCATGTCGCGCCATGCCCCCTGATACCAATATTGCCCGGGGTTGTCCGGATTGAGCTTTTCGGCGTAGATATCCTCGATGTTATCGATTCCCGCGGTGGACGAGAAGGCCGCACGGCGGTTGTGGCCGAACATGATAAAAGGATAACCCGTCAGGGTTGAGCCCACAACGTCGATTCCGGCCCCGTGAAGCCCCACTTCGTACAGGGCGGAAGGGAGTTGGAAACCAAACTGCGGGCCGCCCATGAGTTGGGAGCGTCCGGTGGACGAACGCGACGGAGCAACCGCCACGGCGTAGCTGGCCGGATGCCCGTATCCGGTCCATTCAGCGAAAAACCGGCCTTCGGCCCGTTCCCGGGCCAGCCCGCTTTCGGCCTGAAAGGCGACCTCGAGGGCGGCTGTCATGATGGGACTTTCCAATCCGGAACGGTCCGCCAACATCCTTCCCCGGGGCAGGGTGAACCTTCGGTCAATGGTCGTGGGGCTCTGGGGATCATATTCCCAGCACCAATCGTCAAAGATGGCCCGGCCCTTTTCGGGCCCATGCTTTCCAACAAGAAACTCGAGCACGGAGGCGTTTGCCAGTTCGGCGGACACATCCATGAAGAAACCCATGACCGACAGGAAGTCGGCGGCCACGTCCTCCGAAGACCAGGGAGTGGGCGTGAAATTGAGCTCTTTGAATTCCTTCGGGAGTTTGTTGGCCGGATCTGAAACGGTCTCGGCAATGAAGGCGTTGATTCCCGCGGCGTAGGAACGCAGGACCGTCCGCAGTTCCGGGCGAAGCTGTTCGACCTGTCCCTTGACCTGCGCCAGGGTCAGATTGTCCCTTCGATTGCCCTGGTCAAAGGCGAGAAGGTTCTCACCTAGGACCTCGGACAGACGACCCCAGAACGTCCGGCGAAATAGTTCGATCTGGAAAAGCCGGTCTTGCGCGGTGGCATAACCGAAGCCGAAAAAAAGGCCTTCGAGACTGTCCGAGTAGACATGAGCCACACCGTACTCGTCCCGGACGATCTCGGCTTTGGGCGCTTGAGCCAAGGCCGGGACGGCTGCAACGGTTAGAAGCACCGTTGCGGCGACAAAAAGACCGATGATGATTCTGCATCTTTTGAGCATTTTTCCCCTCCTACCGTCGTTGTTAAATTTCAATAGCTAGAGTGATAGAAAATATGGGGCCAAATTGCAATAGCATTGAACGGTCCTTTGAAGAAAAAACGAACATCCTACGATTTCGGTCAATGGTGTTAGGCGGCAAGCCTGAGATATCCTAAAGAAACATACAACAATCATGTAGTTTCAATCCGTCGGGGTCCCAGTTACGTGCGAAGCGAACTCGTTCGGTATGGTCCATGGAGCATCAACCGCATAACCTTGACTTTTGGGAGAACACCGCGGTTTCGTATCTCCGGGTTGATAAACCCGTAAAAAGTCGAAAGCGGCCGTTCCCCGTCATTCCGGCGAAAGAGGCTGGGTCACGATTCGTCATCCCGGCCAAGCCCCGCGAAACGGGGCGCGAGCCGGGATCCGGGATGGATTGGATTTATTGGGTTTTTCCGGATGACGGGTCTCACCGCGCTCGTCCGAAAGGACGCTTCTGAGATTATAGCACAGTCTCGAAAGCCTGAATCCATTCATGTGAGATACTTTTGGATGCCGGATCCAGTCCGGCATGACGACCCGGGGTTCTTACGAAAGCATCCAGGTTGAAGGAGAAAGGTTATCATCCGGTATCTTCCGGTTTCGCTGGGGCGGTTCCGCCATCCTTCCCGAGGCCCGGTTTCCTGCATGGGGGCCGGGGGTCGTATTCAGCGACGAACCGTAATATGGCCCACCCCGTCGTCGATTTCGATCCTTGCACCGAGCGGGGCCGACAGCTCGGCGAGACGCGCGAGCATCCACGAGGCTTCCCGCTCCGTTGGAATCGCCGGTTTTCCCTTTACATCGAGCATTAAGGGCAACAGGCGGACTTCGAGACGATCCGGCAGGATCGTGACTTTCGCCATCAGAGCGTCATGGGCCTGAGGGGGCATGGTATGAGGCGGCCGAAACAGGAAATTGCCCAGGCTGAGAAAAGCCACACCGCCTTTTCCGACCAGGATTCCCTGGGGCACGTGAGGACCGTGGCCGATGACGATATGGGCCCCGGCGTCCAGGGCGCGTTGCGCCAGAGCGATATGCTCGGATGGCGACCGTTCGGTCCAGCCTTGCCCCATGTGGAGATGCAACGCCACGATGACCAGGTCCGCTTCGGCCGCCATCCGGGTTATGGCGCTTTCGGCCGGACAGGTCTCCCAGGAAGCCGCGCCGGCTCGATCGGAACCGGCCGAGAATCGATCCGGATTCATGGAGAGGTAGGATAGGATGGCCAGCCGGATTCCGTTGGCTTGGAAGGTGAGGGGCCGGCAGGCCGAGTCGGCGTTTTCGCCCGCTCCCACGGTCAGGATGCCTCTGCCGACCAGTTCATGGAGCGTTTCCCGAATCCCGAGGGCCCCGCAATCCAGGATGTGGTTGTTTCCCATGGTGGCAACGGTCCTGCGCGTGGGATGCAGGAAATCGGCGACGGACGATGGACTCCATAACCGGGATTGGTTCGGAAACGTGCGGCAGGCTCCCGCCGGGGGATCTTTGGACAGGAGCACCCCTTCCATGTTGAAGATGAACACATCCTCCTCGTCCAGCAGGCTCCTGATTTCCTCGAGCGGATCTTGGCCGCTAAACCACTCGCCGTGGGCGTACGTATCTCCCACGGCGGCAATGGTGAGGGGGGGAGCCTCGTCGCGATGGGGTAGGGTGCGGCAGGCCTGAACAGCAGCGATGCAGACCGCGACCAATCCGACGGCGACGAGGACGCCTTGCCCGACCCTCCATTTCCAGCCGCTACGTTTGTTTTTCGGATCGATCCGCATGAGTCGCACTCTTTCGGCCGACAGGGAGTCATTTGAAGGTGGAAAGCTTGCCGCGTACTTTAGCACGTGGCCCAGATAAACCGTCAAGAAAAGACCCCGTTGTGCTTGTGATAACAAGCAGATAGAGTAGTTTTGGACAAAGAACCTATCATCAACGGGGTGCAAGTAGCATGACACAGGGTGTGTTACCATTCAAGTACGAAGAAGAGAAGAGAGGACTGGGAATAACAGCGCTGGGCGGGTTACCGGTCTACCTGGAGTGGATGCATGATTTGACAAAAATACCCATGGAAAAAGCTTCGTCGCTGTTTTCCATGGGTAGAGCGGGGCGTCGGGATCCATCTCAATGTAGGGTCCCAGGTCGGCGTGCTTCCGAGCCCACCGCTCAGCTGGGGTACGGAACCGGCCGCCACCATCCGGTCATGCCGAAACGCTTTTCCATCAGTACACCAACAGGTAGAAACCTCCTTTGGTGTAGCCGTCTTCCGGATCCCAGATGTACACGGATACAACGTTGGAGGAGGGGACATGCCAAGGCACGCCGGCGACGCAGTTCGCATTGCGGGTCACTACGGTGTTGGTTTCCACGGTACACGAGACGTATCGATCCGCTACATTGAACCCCATGTTGACTGAGTAATCCCCATTGCTGCCGGACAGGATAGGAGCGACTCCGTTGACGTTGTTGAACCACCGGTGGATGCTGACCACGCCGTCGCTCAACTTTACGAGGACTCCGGCCAGCAGACCCTGGCCCGGATCTCCTTTATCTCCTTTGGCGCCGGCGGCGCCTGCAGCGCCGGCAGGTCCGGCGGGTCCAGCGGGCCCGGCAGGTCCTTGCGCGCCCGTGTCGCCTTTATCGCCCTTGTCGCCTTTCTCCCCGGCCGGACCCTGGGGCCCCGGATCGCCCGGATCGCCCGGATCGCCTTTGGGTCCGGCAGGACCCTGGTTGCTTATAAACTGCCGCACCAGAACAAAATCTTCTTCGGCCGCTCCCGCCAGTTTCAGGGTGGCCGTGGCATTGTCATTGTCCACGAAGGTCATTTTAAGGTGGTGTCCCTGGTTTCCCAGGTCATCGGCGTCTACTCCGGCGGCAAGGTCGGCTGTCAGGAATGCCGCGAAGTTGACCCCTTCAGGCGAATAGATCACCACCGCCGACTTCGGGTTCACGTCGTACGCTTGAACATAGAAACTCACCGTGGGCGCTATAAGGTCGTCTTTCCAGACGCCGTCCTGGGCAAAGGAAGGCGCAGCCCACACCAGAACGATCACCAGCAGAACCGAAAACAGAATCCCCTTCTTCATTGCTTTCGCTCCTTTCCGCTAAACAGTTCTTTAACAGGGGTCTTGAAAAAACGTTCCCTCTTCATCGCCGCGTCCACTACAAAATACCTTATTATAGTATATAATGTATAAATATTCAAAATAATTCCAAGTTCCGGGGCGGCAACCGGCCGAGCAAGCCGTCCGCGGCAGGATGCAAACCGGATTATTCAGGGCTGCTCCAAGCCCCTCTTCGATGCAGCCATGGGGCACGGCCGGCCGGCTCCGGACCGGGGACCGAACGGCATGGGCTCCATGCGAAAGCCTTTTCCTGTTCTTTGAAGCGTCGAGGCCAGGATATCTCGTGTTCTTACTCGATGCGGGTGATCCAGCGGAGCAAAAAGTGTTTGTATGAGCGGGGGCAACGCGTGTATATCGGCCGCATACGACTGGAAGCGCTTGAGAATATACCGCGGGCGCCGGCCACACATCCCGAACCCGAAAGATGAAATTATGCAACATCGCCGTCAAACCTATCGACGTATCGTGTCTCTGACGCCGTCCATCACGGAAACGTTGTTCGCCCTGGGACTCGGAGATCGGGTGATCGGCGTGACCGATACGTGTGACTATCCCGTGGAAGCTTCCGCGAAGCCTCACGTGACTTCCTGGTTCGATCCGGATCCGGAGCGAATCCGCGCTCTGGGGCCCGACCTGATCCTGGGCCTTGAATCCGTTCACCAACGGCTGAAACCGGTGTTGGAGCAGACCGTTCCCGGTGTGGAAGTAATACTGACGATGCCTACTTCCGTGAATGAAGCGCTCGAAGCCATACGAACGTTCGGGAAACTATTCCATGCGACGGACGAGGCCGAACGGCTGTTGGCCGGCCTGAGGCAACGCCTCGAACGGGTGGATGCGGCGGTCGGCCGCTTGCCATGGACGGAACGCCTCACTGTTTCGCGCGTTCTGGAGTGGAAGGGGGAGGAGCTGCTCGTGGCGGGCCCGCACTCCTTTCAGTACGACGTGATCCTCCGGGCGGGCGGGCGCACTGTCACCAGCGGGATTTCGGAGGCTTACCCCCGGGTTTCCATGTCTCGGTTCCTCGAATGGGATCCGGATGTGGTATTCTTCTGCGGCTACGACCGCCGATTCATACCCAGGCTGAAGGAACACCCTCGATGGAAGCAATTCAAAGCCGTCGCCACGAATCGGGTATTCATGTTCGACTGCAACCTGACCTGCAGGACCGGTCCCCGTATCGTGGATATGGTCGAGTTGCTCTACCACACGTTATACGCCGACGGCTCCTGAGGCGCCGGGTTCCGAGGCCCCCCGTTCGAGGACGATCCCCGCGCGACTTTTTCGACGTCGCTAACGATAGGCGGCCGCTCGAAGGACGCAGGCCATGTTGCTGGGAGATTGGAATTCCCCCGACCCGGACGCTCAGTTTCGGCCTTGATTTAAAGCTCGAGGACAGGCTCACCTTGAGAGCGCTACGTATGAGAGCACTACTTAATTGATTTCATGTTATGCTATTTTTAAATGATTTGATTCGTTCAAGGTAAGATCACGACGAGAACCTATCAATTGGAGATTGGATCAACTGATGAATGGACCGTTGAAGAAGGTGAAAGAAAAGAAGCAGTACATCAAACCGGTGCTGATCAAGCATGGGAGTCTGAATAAGCTCACGGTAGGACTCCCAGCTCCGACCTAGGTCGTTTGATTCAGGAGGACCTTTGCATCGCGAATGATTCCGGAGGCGGCGCATTCAATTGACAAGCCACGGAACCCTGGATAAGCGGTCTAACCTGGGCCCGTATCTTTGGTGGCCGAAGGGACTTCTGATCGCGCGCCCTCGCGTCAAACGCCTCAATTGAGTCCTGCGCCGCGGCGCCGATGGTCAGGCCGGGGAACCTTTGCCCCTGCATTGGCGCCAGAACAGCAGGCCGTGCAGCAGGGTCTCGGGAAAGCCCACGCCCAAAGCTTTGCTTATTTCCGCATTGATCTCCAGCAGCTTGAAGTTGATCACGTCGACCGGTTCGATCACTTCGATTTTTCGCTCCGGGCCGTCATAGTCGGGATGACCCGGATCGCAGAGAAACGAAGGCGAAAGGCTGAAAACCGCTCTGCAGATCAACGGCCGTATGTCATAAATCCTGCAAAAACCGCCGTCGCGGTCGAGAAAAACGCACGGACGGCGCAGAGCGGCGTAGCGCCTCAAAACCCCGGCTTCCATGTGTCCGAAGCGCCGGACGATTTCATTGAAGCTTCGAACGGCGTCGACGGCGCCGGAAAAGATGCTCGGAAAATCGGGCCATTCACGAATCCTGTCGTATATCTCCATGATCTCGAGGGGTTCCACTCCTGTGGGCATTTCAATGCAGCACGTCGAGCATCCCTTTTTGCAGTATACGTTCAGCCCTTCGCGAGCGATGACGGTCTCCACAAAACGATCGTACGTCTCCCGAAACGCCTGCATCAGTTCGAAAACCGTGGTGGGGATCCGCCGGGATTCGACAAACCGATCCACTTGATACTCGACCTCTTCCCCCATTTCGGACGCCAGTTCCAACATGCGCTTGTTGAACGCCTTTACGTCCGGATCCAGGAAACAGGTAAAAAAGCCGGGTTCGCGGTGGGAAACCTCTCTTGATTGATCTGAATCCATGCCGGTTATGCTCACCGTAAGGCGGGATGCTGTCGGAACGTGGGGCCTTCCGCGGGTGGTGCTTCTTCCTGAGCTTTCCGCAGTTCTTGCAGATCCGTCACGGGCGCGGGCGTCATCAGAAATGCGCGTTTTTTGCCCTTGAACGTGCCAAGTCCCACAATCTGGCCGTGATCGTTGATGTCTACAGCCCTCTCGATGGACCAGCGGAGGCCTTCCGCCATCGCCAGGCCGAGAGAGTACGTGACGCCGTTGATGTACACAAATGCCGTTTCTCCCCGCTGGGTTTTGTGGCTCAGGTAACCCACGATTTCATTTCGATTATTGATGGCCATTGGGTAGCTGGACACGTCTTTTCGTATGTTGACGATGGGTTTCATTCCCTTCGATCGATTCCAGAGAAAGCCTTGTCTGAGTAGTTCGTCGCCTTGGAGGGTGGAACTTCCGACCACGTTTCCCAGATCGTTCAGATTGGCGGCCGCACTGTAATTTCCTCCGAGGGTTCCCAGGGGTTGCATTCCGTGGGCCGCGTCCCAGACGAACGCCTCGCTGAACTTTCCCACCAGTTTTGTTCCGATGACCATTCCGGAATTGCCTATTTTCACGTTGTCAATGGGCTCGCTTTGCAGTGGGAGAATCTCTTCGAGGACCGGCGGAGCAGTGCGAGCGTCGCAGAGAAAGATGCCGTACAGGAGGCTATTCCCTGCGGATTTCACGATCCCAACCACCTGTCCCAGGTCATTGATCCCTTGACAACTGGTTCTCGAGTCCGAGGTCTCGGCAAGCAGGTTTGTCCTTTCGTTCGGAGTCCGGATGAATCCACGCCCGCTCACGCTTCCCACGATCTGACCCTGGTTGTTGATGTCCTCCGGGTAGCCGTAGCCGGAAAGTTCCTTGCTGAAAGTGTAGAGCCCCGTATCCGGCTCCCAGAGGAAGGAACCGAATCCCGCGGTTGAACTCTTGGAATGTCCGATCACTTCGCCCGAGTTGTTTATGGCCGTGGCCGAACTGAACGTAGCGTCCGCGATTCCCAGAGCGTTGACATGGTAGTTCAAGACCTTGCCATTGAGAGACACGTCGATCCGGGGGCTAAAAGGCGCATTCGTATGGATGCCGAGTATGGCGGCGCTGAGGCCCGAGGTTTCAGGCTCGAAACTTACGGAAATCTCGATGGATTCATAGGCTCCAAGGTTTAACGGCATGGAGGGCGGTTGCGTCAGGCGGAAGCCGTTTTCCGGAAGGCCCGAAAGTCCGGTGACTTGATAGGCCTGAGGGGAAAGGTTGCTCAGCGTGAAACTCCACTCGGCCTTGGAACCCGGTCGTATCTGACCAAAATCGTGGGAAGTAGCGGACGGCCATATATCGGGAAAAACCTCCAGCACGGCGCCAAAGACGATGTTGAGAAATTCGGTTACCTGGACAAGCTTCTGCTTGATTTCGGTTTGGGTGCCTCCGGGACACGTGACCGTGTGACGGACCGTGTACGATCCCGTGCGCGTATAGGTATGCTCGGGGTTTGGCGCCGTGCCGCGCTTGCCATCGCCGAAGTCCCACTCGTGCAAGCAGTTGTCCTCGCTCGCCGAACCGGTGAAGCGGACGGTAAGAGGGCCCGGGCCCCCGACGGGATCGGCTGTGAAATCCGCCGTCTGCGGGGGGCCGAAAGCGGAAGCGGCCGATGTACATGCGAGTAGGAGAATGAGGATTAGGAAATACGGACCTAGTCCGGAGTCGTTACGCCACACGTGGTCTACCTCCCGATGTGATGCATGAGTCATGGGAAAACGTTCGCTGTCCGGGACAGCGTGAAACCTCGCCAAGCAACGCCGCTTGAGAACGGGCTCCATCCAATGCATTCGCCAGCCGGCCAGAGGCCTGAACGGCTGCCCGAACATGTCCCGCCATTATGCGACACTATTTTTCAATTGGCGAGCAGTTTCTGTCCGCCGCCTACAGCATGGGCAGGCCCCTCCGTCCGTGCAGGCGCCGCTCTTGATTTCCGGGTCCATGTGCTTTAGGATAGCGCAATGGTTCGAAAGGACGGTAAAAGTCGGGAGGTTTGAATGATGAAGCTCATCTTGACCGCACTGGTCCTCTGGTTGCTTCTTGCGGGCGGCGCCTGCATGGTCGTTCCGCTGCACGGTCAGGTTTTGGTCCACCCTTACGAGCAGCCGGCGGGATACCTTTCTTATGGCTATCCCGCCCACCCGATCGCATATAGCGGCTATTACGGTCACCCCATCTCGTACGGATATTATGCCCGTCCGGTTGTCATCCACCGTTCGTACATCAGTTACGGGGTTAGCCCGATCACCTGGAGCTACGGCTACCCACGCGGATATACGTATTGGCCTTGATTCGTGCAACCGTCGAGGCGCTACTTCCTCGGATCGGTCTTTCACGCTCGATCCGGGGCGAAATCAATGGAGAGCGAAATGGAAACGAAGATGAAAACGGCCCTGGTTACGGGAGCTAGCAGCGGCATCGGACGGGAGACCGCTCTGATGCTGGCGGACAAGGGTTTCCACGTCATCGCCGCCGCACGGCGGTTGGATCGCCTGACAGAGCTTTCAGAGCGCTTTGAACGGATTCACCCCATGCAAGTCGATCTGTCCGATCCCAAAGACACCCAGCGGTTTAGCGGGGAGATTTCCGCGTTCAGCGATCCGGTCTCGGTTCTCGTGAACGCGGCAGGATACAGCGTTCGGGGAGCCCTCGAAGACGTTTCCCAGGAAGCGGTCCGGCGGATCTTCGAGGTCAACCTGTTTTCTCTGATGCAGGTGACCCGAGCCTGCCTGCCCGGCATGCGAAAGCAGCGAGAGGGAACCATTGTCAATCTCAGCTCCATTTCCGGGAAATTCGCGTTCCCTTTGAGCAGCGTTTATTCTGCGACCAAATACGCGCTGGAAGCCGTCAGCGACGCGCTGCGGATGGAACTGCGGCCGTTCGGCATCCGTGTTATCGTCGTCCGACCGGGGGTGATAGCCACCGAATTCCATGGGGTGGCCAATGAGATGAGCGGAGATCCCGCGGGCCGGACGGACGAGGACTACAAGAAGGTCTACCAGGCCGTGGGCGCCGGCGTGGGGAAGATGTTTATTGACCTGAGGATTCCGGGACCGGCATTGATAGCGAAAACGATTGTGGATGCGGTGTTATCGAAGGCCCCGAAGGCCGCTTATGCGGCGGGACCTTTTACGGAGGACATTCTGGAAGAGCGATTTGCCTTGGACGACGACGCCTTCGACCGCTTTTGGACGGACAAGCTCGGACTCAAGGATATTAGTGTCTGACTCAGACGATTTCTACCGGAATCTCAACTTGTTTCGCAACGCCAGAAGCCCCAGCAGTCCCGAACCCAGAAGGGAAACAGCCCAGGGGAGGGGCGTGTGCTGTACCAGGACGTCGTCCACAAAAAGAGACGTGAGAAGGCCGCTCCCGTCACCGGGAACGAAGCTGATGTCGATGAACGCCTTTGATCCAACGGGCACGCCGGACAACTCGACAATGCCCTCCAATCGTATCCAGTTCGAGAGCCAAAAACCGTCGTCGTCCTGCTCGAAAACGAAACCGAGACCGTCCACCGGCCCCCCCATCAGGACATTATTGTCGCCGGGGAGCTTCAGCGTAACCTGGGCCACACCGGTGTTGCCCACATAACTGTTCGTATACAGTCTGATCCAGGCGCTGAGGTAGAGGGACGCCGCGTCGGGAACGGAGAAGTCCTGTTCGATACTGCCGCCGAAGAAGATAATGGTCACTCCGCCGGAACCGGTGTGGACGGACATCGCATCGCCGGTTCCCACGAACCCGGCGGATGTCCAATTGGTCAAACCGGCTTCAAATCCTGGGTTCAGCAGCAGGTTCGCATAGGACAACGCAGGCATACACATCAGCGTTCCGAGCACCATGCCGCATATCCATAGTCTTGCCTTGATCATGTCAAATCCCTATTATTATACTACCCGCCACGAAGTCCGCGATCATGAATGATCTCATCCTCTCGCTAGGATCATGAACTTCTTGCCGCTTTGAGTGTGCACTTTTTCTAAAAAAACGGTCTTCAAGAAATACTCCAGGGTAACTATGGCATATCAATGACACTTAGTCAACTAAAATGTCTTGTAACGCCGTTCACACAGATCGCCCGCTAGACCCTGGTACATATCCTTACCTCACATTCCGGCGCTTCCATTGCTCGAGTCGATGGTACGTTTTAGACTTCCGATCGGCATCCGGATGAACATCGTAGGCTCCCGCTCTTCACGAAACTCACACCATTGTTCGTAGGCGCTCCTGACACAATCCGATACGCTTTCAGCCTACCTTCGGTTCGCCTTTAGTAAATGACGTCAAACTCGGGAATATGATAGAGTTCGCGAATCTCGTAGATTAACGTATCGGGCAGATACCTTCCCCAGAGCTTTATGGGCAGGCGCTCGATTCGGGTTTGCGGACTGAAACCAACGGCAAACAGATACTCCACAAGAAACTCCACGTTGATGGGAATATAGCCTTTGTAGGTATTGTTGTGCCGTTGTCGAATGATGCGTTCCTCATGAATGCTTTTTCCGAATTCGGACTCAACCACATCCGGAAACGCGGCGAGGATCACCTCGATGAAAACAGTGTCCGCCGCGCCTGCTAAAAAGGGCTCCAGCCCCTTTTTCAACTCGCTGTCCGGAATCCCGCGATTCAGGTATCTCGCCCATCCTTCGGATTCCATGTACCGCCGGCAAACATGTTCCCGGTCCCATTGGAATTCGAGGATCAGGCTGACGGCGCGGTAATCTCCTTCAAAGTACTCCTTTTCCACGATTCTGAAGCTCGGGACATCGGCGAGCCGTGATTCCAACCGCTCGAGACATTCCGGTCCTCCTACAATCTTGATGCCTCCAACGTCCCGAATGCTCATGGCCGCCTTCTCCAGCTTCATGGTCCCGTCCCTGAAGGCGTGCGCGACGGTCTTCTCCGCGGAAATGAATTCCTCTTCCATCTGATCATGCGGCGTGATGAGCTGTTCGAGTCGAAGGCCGTGAGATTTCGCTCTCTGGTCGGCCATGCCTGCGGCCAGTTCGAGGACTCTTCCCAAGATCCAGTTGGCGATGTATCGGTTCGCTTTCTCCGCAATCCTCCTTGGACGTTTAATCCGATAAATGCCCAGCAGCCGGTTCTCTGCATCGAAGCAGATGGTTCCGTTGATGGGGGTCTCGCGGTAGAAGAAGTCGGGGTCGCTTTTGTACCATCTTGTGAGTTCTTCAACTCGTGCGTCCGCATTGTTGCTGCAACCGCAGATGACGTCCCGCAGTTCCCCCTTGGTGTAGATCCGCTTTTCAATGAACGATGCGCCGTGCGTCATCCCGATCAGAAGTTCGCCCGCGCTCTTCAAGCTTTCGCCCAGGACAAATCCGTCACAGATGAGGATCTGAGTAAATTTCAAGAAATCGTCCACCTCAAGCCGGTCGCAGAGGCACCTCTCGACGATGTCAAACAACTCATCCCGATGCACAAAAGACGCCAGATACATCGTAATCCTTTCAAAGTACATCAGTATATATCGGAATGGTTCGTTATCAGCATTTGCGGTGAGGTGTCAAACAAATAGCAAAGGCTTCGCTTTCATTGACAATGTTGCAGGAAGGTACAGAGGCGCCCTTTCAGGAATGGGCGAGAAACAATCGTGGATTACTTCAATAAAAGTGGCAAGTCTGTTCCACTGCGGGAAATGTTAGAGCGGTATCTCGTCCGCCGATAATCCTTCGGGATCGACGGCATATTTGTTCAGGAAGGACTCCAGTTGGAAAGCCTTTTCCGGCGGCATTCGGTTGAATTTTACTCCGCAGCACCTCTGTTCGAAAGGGTTGACGAACAGGGTGTTTTCTCTGGCGACATCGAGATCGTAGATGACCGTACAAGAGATGTCTTTTATATAGAATTCACCGTCTTTCATAAACAGTGCGATTTCGGCTTCGTGCTCGCGCCGGTCTTCGCGACCGTGCGAGACATACTCGAATGCCAGGCCGACCTGGCTGATGTTCTTGAGTTTTCCCAATTTCTCGACACTCGGCGCCATGGCGGCGAACGCAAGGACTTTGGGCACAAGTCGCTTCTGGCGACGACGGTCGCTGCTGTTATCGGACGAATCCACTGCCGTTTTCCCTCCAGTGTTTGTGTAGCGGTTCGTTCAGGATGGGCGCCGGTTGTTTCAGCTCGATGACGGGGAACAGGTATCGGTTTCAGTGAATAAGCACCTGGCGCAGGCGCGCACGGAATGATCGCACGTTGAGAAAAGAAAACACCGTGCCTCCCCCCGCGCGGTTTTGCTCGGATGGAGCGGAGATTCTCCTTCATCGTGCTGCGGGAATCATTTTTCCACAAATACCATGCATTCATCATACAGGGGCCGGCATACTACGTCAATGAGGTACAGGAAGAAATCCGGCGATCCATGGACTGGGTGGGCGGGGGGACTTCCGCTGAAGTCCCGCCGGATATCCATGCCCGCGAGGTTTCTTCCTCTTCGGTCCAATCGGATGGTGATTCGCGGGTTCGAAGCGAGCCGGCTCCCGATTCCCGGTGGGGTCAGCCGCGGCCCAGGACAGAGGAGATCAGGCTCTTCCAGTGACGACCCAGCCGCCTCGCTGTCCCTTGCCCCCCCGGCAAACCGCTCACAATCCCATAAACTTGGCGGCAATCCCTTTCATGATTTCGTTTGTTCCGGCAAAGATGGACATGACGCGCATATCCCGCCAGGCCCGAGCAATGGGGTATTCTTCGCAATAACCGTATCCCCCGAACAACTGGAGACATCCGTCCGCCACGCGCATGGCCATCTCCGTTGTCCAGTATTTGGCCATGGAAACCTCAACGATCAGGCTCTTTCCTTCCATGTGATCCGCAATGAGTTTATCTATAAATACCCGGCCTAATTTGGTCTCTGTGGCCATTTCAACCAGCTTGAACTGGGTATTCTGAAATTTGGAGATCGGCTTTCCGAAAGCCGTCCTCTCTTTGGTGTAGCGCATACCCATTTCAAGGACGCTCTCGGCAGCGTTCACGGCCATCAAGGCGCAGATCAGCCGCTCCGGCTGGAGTTTTTCCATGAGCATCGTGAATCCGCCGCCCTTCCGTCCCAGGCGGTTGGCTTTGGGAATCCGGCAGTCGGTGAAAAACAACTCGGCCGTGTCCTGGGATCGCCAGCCGATCTTGTCGATTTTCTTGCCTTTCTCAAACCCGGGCGTTCCCGCCTCGACCAGCACCAGATCGATGGCCTGATAAGGGGTTTCAACGGCGGGGTCCTTGACCGCCAGAACGACTAGGTCACAGTTGATGCCATTGCTGATAAAGGTCTTCTGACCGTTGATAATCAAATCATCCCCGTCTTCCACCGCCGTTGTGCGTATGGCGGCCAGATCGCTGCCCGTGTTGGGCTCGGTCATGGCTACCGCAGTGATCATATCGCCGGAAATACAAAGAGGAAGGTACTTGTGCTTTACTTCTTCCGAGGCGTAGGCGCTGATGTAGGGCACCACGATATCGGAATGAAGGTTGGCGGCGAGACCGGTAAAATTGGTCTTGACCAGTTCTTCGCAGACAATGACGGAATACAGGAAATCGGCCCCAAGGCCTCCATACTCCTCCGGAATGTCCATGCACAGAAAACCTTGCTCTCCCATCAATTTCCAGACGGACTTCGGTACGATGCCGGCCGTTTCCCACTCGTCCGCGTGTGGAGTGATTTCGCGCTCCACGAATTTTCTAAAGGTGCTCCTGAATATCCTGTGTTCTTCCGTGTGGTTCAGAATCTCCATCCATTTCCCCCTTATTTCTCCGATCCGGCAACGTCGATCAAACCAAGGCGGGCGGCGGACTATCCCCCCCGCTTGTGAGATGGAAGCCGGTCGTGCGTATCGTATTCGGCTGATCGAATTCTTAAACCTTATTCTATATTTTGGATATATTACACTTTAGATAATGTCGATTTTTATCGATTCAGTTCAACTCCAGACCGCACCGGCGCGCGAAGTCGAACAGCCCTGGATGATCATGCATGCAGGCCGAGGACGGCGATACTGCAGACACTCATGAACGGAAAACCGCCCAGATTGTGTGTCAATCCAAAGCGTGGATTCTCTACCTGCCTGTCACCCGCCCGGCCCAATAACTGCAAATACATCTCATAGATCATGCGCAGCCCCGAGGCTCCTATGGGATGTCCGAAGCATTTCAGTCCTCCGTCCACTTGGCTGGGAATCCGGCCGTCTCGGTTGTAGAATCCATCCAGGACGTCCCTCCAGCCGCGGCCCCGCTCGGAAATGTGCAAATCCTCGTAGGTCACCAGTTCGGTGATGGAGAAGCAGTCATGGAGCTCCATCATACTGATCTCTTCTCGCGGATGTTGGATGCCCGCTTCTTCATAGGCCTTGCCGCTGCAGCGATCCGTGGTGGGGAAGTAGGAGCCGTCCCAATCGTTGTACCCCATCTCCTCTCCATTGCTGAGGGCCAACTCGAGCGCTTTTACGGTGACCGGGTTTTGGATGCCCATGTCTCTAGCCTTTTCCGGAGTGGTCACCAAGGCGCACGCGGCGCCGTCGCTCACTCCGCAACAGTCGAAGAGCCCGAGGGGATGGGCGATAATGGGGGCGGCCATGACCTGGTCGATGGTCACTTTCTTCCGGAGATGGGCCTTGGGGTTCCTCGCTCCGTTTTCATGGCTTTTTACGGACACCTGGCCCATGGCCCGTTTGAGATCCGATTCGGAAATCGCATACTTGGCTCCGTAGGCCGTGGCCAGCTGGGCGAAAGCGCCGGGCGCGGTGACATTCGGCCACCACAGCCAGCTCAGAGAGCCGAAACCCGATCCCGGGTTGGGAAGTCCTCCATAACCCGTGTCCTTGAGCTTTTCCACACCCATGGCCAGGCAGATATCATAGGCTCCGGAGGCCACTGCATAGACCGCTCCCCGAAACGATTCCGTCCCGCTGGCGCAATAGTTTTCCACCCGGGTGACCGGAATATAAGGTAAACGTAACGCGCGCGCCATGGGAAGCGCGCTTTTTCCTATGTTGATTTCCTCTATGCACGTCGCCAGCCAGGCGGCCTGGATGTCTCCCGGATCGACGCCCGCGTCCTCGATACATTCGGTATAGGCCTCGACCATGAGTTCTTCACCGCCAACGTCCCAGCGCTCGCCAAAACGGGTGCAGCCCATACCGATGATCGCAACTTTATCTCTAATGCCCGTAGCCATGTTTTCTCCTCCTCAACCCAGGGGCTCTTCCTTTTGTTCAGGGGTCCCGGTCGTTCGAAGTTAGAACTTGAAGAGTTTTTCGATGAGCTGGGATTTCATAATATCGCCTTCGATCTTGAGCTTTCCTGAAGTGAACGCGCTCATGGCGTTCAGACGCCCGGAGATCAACAGCAGAAAATCCTTATCCGCCATCTTTATCGTAGTGGTGGGACGTTCGTGCAGTCCCTCCGTAACAACGCAATGACCGTCTTTCACTCCGACGCGCCAGTTTCCTCCCTCCGGTCCTCCGATACGGTATTGAAACACCACGTCCACGCCGCCGGCCATTTCGGCACGGAAAGCGGCGGGCATTCGTTGAAAAACATCCTTCACGGTAATTTCCTGTTGGGCCGGCGATGGTTCCTTCTTGTCCTGCGGACCCGATAACGCTTCCAGCATGGGAGCAAATGCGGCCGTGAGATTCGGATACTCGGCGGCTCCGGAAAGATCGTTGATTTGGTCCCAGTGCTGATGGATCTCCTCGATCGTGGGAACACGGACGCCGTCGCCCAGCGCCACACCGCGGCCGGTAACGAATGCCGCACGATTGGCGTAACCCATTCCCGCATTGAAGATCATCCCGGTATCTTTACAGCGATCGGAGCACAGATACAGCACAAGAGGGGCCAAAAACTCGGGTTTGGCTTTTCGGAAGATATCCGGCGGAAACACGTCTTCCGACAGCCGGGTGGCGGCGACCGGAGCCACGGTATTCACTTTGACGTTGTATTTATCGCCTTCGAGTTTGAGCGTGTTCATGAAGCCGATCAGACCCATCTTGGCGGCGGAGTAGTTGCTTTGACCGAAATTCCCGTACAAACCCGCAGCCGACGAGGTAAAGATGATGCGTCCATACCCGTTTTCCCTCATGTTGATGAAGGCGGGTCGCGTCACGTTGTAAGCGCCCTGCAGGTGCACATCCACAACCGCTTTCCAGTTTTCGGGCTCGGTGTTGACGAGGGTTTTGTCCCTCAGGATGCCGGCATTGTTGATGACTACATCGACTCGCCCAAAGGTTTTCAGGGCCGCGTCCACAATGGCTTGCCCGCCCTCGGGCGTGGCCACGGAGTCGTAAATGGCTACGGCTTCTCCTCCCAGGGCCTCGATTTCCTCGACGACCTTGTCCGCAGCCGCCGAACCTGCGCCGGTGCCGTCCCGGGCCCCTCCGAGATCGTTGACCACCACTTTCGCGCCCCGCCCGGCCATTTCCAGGGCATACACCCGGCCGAGGCCCGAGCCCGCGCCGGTGACGACGGCTACGCGTCCATCAAAGCGAATGCCTTTCCTTTCTCCGGGCGCCGGCTTCTCCCCGGGAACGGGAACGGCTTTCCAGAAATAGCCCGTAAAGCCGCGTTCCCGATCGGAATAGCGTTTTCTGAAGGACATGGAAACCTTTTGTCCCACGTGTATGTCCGAGTGTTCGCAGTCCGTGAAATCGGCCATAAACCGACCGCCTCCCTCGAACTCGATCATTCCGTAAATGGCCGGAGGATTGATGGAAACGGCCAGAAGATCGCCGGTGAAACTCTTGACGCGAGCGATTACGTCGGCGAACCCGTAGGGTTCTTGAGTGTGAGGCCTCCGGCAATGAGGATTGACGCAGAGATCCATTTTCGGGAACTGGGGAGTGCCACACTCTTTGCACTTGCCTCCCACGAGGCCCAGGAGCATGTCGCGATTTCGCCAGGTGACGGTCATGGCGGTCTGAGTGGGGGCTTCAGCCCGGATTCCCATCTCGGTCTGAATCAGTCCCCGGAATTTGAGAAAACGCGTGTAGTTGTCCGTGGTTTGCTTGCGGGCTAGAGATCCCTTGATGCCGGAGCGTTTGGGAAGAGCCTCGATGGCGCCGGTTGTTTCGAACAGCAGCGCGTCGCAACCTTGCCCGAACCCTGCCACCAAAATGCGTTCACCCGGCCGGGCCTCTTCCAGGGCCCGGATCAGCATGATCAGAGGGTGGGCCGCGCCGGTGTCTCCGCAGACTTCGTGGAGGTTGTCCACGACCTTTTCAGGCGGAACGCCCAGCGAGCGGGCGATCTTTGCGTGCTCGGCCTTGAAAAAACAAGGGAATACGAGTCGGTCCACGTCGCTCATGGACAGGGACAATTTCTTGCACAACCCCTCGACGGTTCTGGGAATGATCTTGGAATAGCCTTCATCCCGAACCCAGCGCTCCTCCCACACGTAATCGAACGCATGGGTTGCGCCCCGGTAATGGTCCACAAAATCGACTGTCTCCGTGTGACCGCCGACAAATTCCGCGATGACATCATCCCCTTCGCCCACTAGAAGAGATGCAGCTCCGTCCCCGAACCACATTTCATAAAAATAGGCTGTTTTGGTCTGGCGCATGTCCGAAGCGCTCACCAGAACGTGGCTTTTATCTCCGCTCCGGACGGCCGACATGGCCTCCAGCAGCGCCGTTGTGCCGGCCCTGAGTGTGGAGGTGAAATCAGCGGCTGAAACCTCGTCCTTAAGGTTCAAGGCCGTTTTCAGGATGCCTGCGTTGAGACGATCCGCGAAGGGCAGGGTGGTCGAAGCCAGAAAAACACCGTCTACCGAGGTCCTGTCTTTTCCGGAGAGGCAATCCCTCGAGGCGGCGACCGCCATGCTCAGACCGTCTTCATCCCAATTACAGAAGGATCGTTCGCCCTGCGCCACCATAATGATGGCGGGAGCAAACCACCCCATGTTTTGTACGATACTCATTCGGTCGAGCCTGAATCGTGGAATATACCCGCCGTAGGATGTGATGCCGATCATGGTTTCTCCTCCCGTTGCGGATCAGAATTTAAAGATCTTTTCGATCAGTTGAGATTTCATGAGGTCACCGCTGATTTTGAGCTTTCCCGTGGTGTACGCATTCATTGCGTTCAGCTGACCCGCAATCAGTTTGACAAAGTCCGCATCCGCCATCTTTAAGGTGGTCGTGGGGCTCTGGTGCACGCCCTCGATGACCTTGCAGGCCTGATCTTTGACAACGGCGTGCCATTCTCCACCCTCGGGACCCGAAATGGAAAACTGAAATACCACGTCCACTCCCGCGGCCCGATCCGGGCGAAAAGCGCCCGCCATGCTTTCGAACACCTTCTTCACGGTGAGCTTCCCTGCGGATTCCGCCGTGTCTGTTTTCCCTTTTTCGCTAAAAGCAGTAATCATGGGCTCGAATGCGGCCATGGCATTAGGAAACTCGCGGGCGTCCTTGAGCGAAACGATGCGATCCCACTCGCCTTCAACCATCTCCGGAGTCGGGACTTTTTCACCGTCTCCCATGGCGGCTCCCGGACCGGTAGACAACGCCACACGGTTAAAATATCCCAAACCGGCATTGTAAATGGCCCCGGAAACCGTGCATCGATTCGAACACAGGTACAGGACCAGAGGAGCCACATATTCCGGTTTGGCCTTTTCAAAAAGGTCCGGGGGCATCACGTCTTGTGTGAGCCTGGTGGCCGCTACGGGGGCCACGGAATTCACTTTGACGTTGTATTTATCCCCTTCGAGCCTGAGGGTGTACATGAAGCCGACCAGCGCCATCTTTGCCGCGGAGTAGTTGGTCTGCCCGAAGTTCCCGTACAGGCCCGCCGCCGAGGTGGTAAAAACGATGCGCCCGTATCCGTTTTCCCGCATGCGGACGAAGGCCGGACGGGTCACGTTGTAAGCCCCATTGAGATGCACGTCCATCACCGCGCCCCAGTTTTCCGGCTCCATCTTGACCAGTGTCTTGTCGCGCAGGATACCCGCGTTATTGATCAGCACATCGATCCGTCCAAACGCGTTTACAGCCGTTTCAACCACGGCCCGGCCGCCCTCGGGAGTAGCGACCGAGTGGTGGCTGGCCACCGCCTCGCCGCCCATGGCCCGGATTTCCTCCACTACTTTGTCCGCGGGGGCGGCATCCGAACCGGATCCGTCTCTGGCCCCTCCGATATCGTTGACCACGACCTTAGCGCCGCGTTTGGCCAATTCCAACGCGTATATTCTTCCCAGGCCTGCGCCGGCCCCGGTGACAACGGCCACCTGACCTTCGAAGTTGATGCCTCCCAGCTTCTTCCGCCGCTCGATCTCCGCCGCTTCGGCCCACTCCACAATGCCCCGATCGATGACGGTTTCACCGTTCTCTGCATTCACGACTCTGAACAGCGCCTTTTGGTCGCTGATTTTCCAGATCCGGGTTCTTATGGGTACGTCCGGGTACAACGTGCGACTGAAACGGACACGGAAACGGGTCATCCGTTCGGGTTGTCCGGAAAAAAGGTGTTTGATCACAGCCCTGCAGGCAAAACCGTGGGTACACAATCCGTGCATGATGGGTTTCTCGAATCCGCTGGCTCGGGCGAAGTCGGGGTCTACATGGAGCTGGAAAATATCACCGGACAGGCGGTAGAGGAGCGGTTGGTTCGGGGAGGGCTCCGCCGGCTCCTCGAAATCGGGCGGGCGGTCCGGAAAGTCCGTGGGTTCCTCTGAACCCGGTTCACCCCCGAATCCGCCGTCTTTTCTGCAGAAGAGGGTGAAGATGTTGGTGAACAGTTTCCGACCGTCCGAGTGGAACGTGTCCGCTTCCGCTACCACCAGGGCGCCTTTCTCCTTCCCTTTGTCATACATGTGCGTTATGGCGCCTTCGGTGGTCAGGGTTCCTTCCACCGGAATGGGGTTGTGAAAGAGGATATCCTGTTCGCCATGCAGAATTCCGGTGAGGTCGGCGCCGGATTTCATACCCACTTCAGCTAGAAAGTCATAAATACCGGCAATCGAAAAACTTGGAATGACTTTCAGGCGATCCTCGTAAACGTATTCCAACTCATCAAAACCGGCCCCCACTCCAAGAGCATACAGGACGACGTCCTTCCAGTTGTATTGTTTGCTCATCGGGCCGATCTTTTCACCGATGGCGTCCAGATTCAGGGCCATCCCGGTTCCTCCCTTACGGTTAGAAGTGTTGGTTGAACTACGCTCAACTATTAGGGCGGACAGGAACCGTGCCATGTTCATGTCCGCTCACGGGGTGCTCTTGAAAACCCGCTCGAGGCGGGTTAACCTCCCATGACGTTCGAGCTGAACCCGTCCCGCTTGGTACGCTCCCCGGCGGCCGGTCACGGAGCCGAACCAGGTTTCCGGGGAACGTCGACGTATGTGGGGTTACGCTCGCTAACCCAATCTAATTTAAGCCTTTAACACACTTCTTCACTCTTCGTTGACGTTTGGGCGCCCGACTCGGGTGGAGTGTCGTCAGCGTGACCCGTCCTTGCCTCTGCCCGGTTCATTGCCCCGCGAACGCGGGAATCAGAACGAACTTTAGCGTCTCCTTCACCAGGGGGATGTATTCCTCCCGATTCAGATCGAGCATGGATCGGAAGAAGTCTTCACCGGATACGAAATTACAGTTGGCCATGGCCATGGCCAGCACCCGCATTTTGGTTGAAACGGAAACAACCCCGTGGGCGTCTGCAAGGCCCATGGATCGTGCAATGTCTACGAATAGTTCGGGGACGCGAGCGTCCAACTCCATTTCCAAACGGGTCTGACTGAAGTATCGGAAGAGAATTAGATTGGGGATCTCGGGGTGCTCGAAAAGGTAGTCCGTCATCAGTTCGATGGCTTTGGCCATGCGTTGGCGGAGAGGCCGGCCGTGAATGGCTTTTTCGACGGTCCTGAGCTGTTGGCGCAGGTCCTCGGTGACATCGGCGATCACTGCTTCGTAGAGGTCGCTTTTTTCACCCCAGTGGTAATAGAGAGTGGACACGTCTATGCCGACTGCCCGGGCGATGATCCGAGTGGTGGCGCCATGATAGCCGTAGCGGCCAAAGACGCGCCGCGCCTCCGAGAGTATCTTGGCCTTCATGGACTCGGGGTCCTTTCGGGCTTTTTCCATGGGTGTGGCCGTGACGGTGTCTCCCGATTTTGGTGTCCATCAATTGTTGGAAACTATATATCAGATGGTGCGCTGGATCTGTCAACCAAAAATGTCGCCTGCGTCATTCCGATCATTCGGGGTTGCTTCCCGGAGGATTCTTGGGACTATCGCTCGCGTTTCCCGGCGATAAACGCCTCCGTCCTTCGATAGGCTTCGTCGTCAGGAACCTGTTTGGGGGGATGCTTCATGAAGTAAGCTGAAGGAGAGATCAGCGCTCCGCCCGTGCCTCGGTCCAGGGCCAGTTTGCAGCAGCGAACGGCGTCAATGGCGACACCGGCGGAATTGGGAGAATCTTCAACCGAAAGCCTGAGTTCCAAGTTCATCGGTACGTCGCCGAACAGCTTTCCCTCCATCCGTAGAAAGCACACTTTGTTGTCCTTCTGCCAGGCAACCCAATCACTCGGACCGATGTGTATGTTTTCGAGATCCAGGGGTTGATTGAGGACGGACTGTACGGCTTCAGTTTTCGATGTCTTCTTGGATACGAGACGAACATGGTTGAGCATGTTCAGGAAATCCGTGTTTCCGCCGGTGTTGAGCTGATAGGTGCGTTCGAGCTTTACGCCCCTCTTCTCGAACAGGTTCGCCAGAGCACGATGGGTAATCGTGGCTCCGAGCTGGGCTTTGATATCGTCCCCGATGATGGGAATATTCTTTTCCCTGAAGCGTCGGGCCCAGCCCGGATCGCTGGCAATGAACACGGGCATGTTGTTCACCATGGCTACGCTGGAGTTCAGGGCGCAGCCGGCGTAAAACCTCGTCGCTTCCTCTGAACCGACGGGGAGATAATTCGCCAGAATCTCGGCTCCCGAATCTTTTAAAATCCGGACGACTTCCGTTTCCGTTGGCTCCCGTTCGTCCGCCAGGACAAAGGTATATTTGGGATCGTACTCTTTCATGTGCTCTGAAAAGCCGTCTAGAATCCGACCCATGTGTACGATGGCGCCGGTTTTCGGCACATCGGAACAAAACACCGTAGTACAGTTGGGCGGCTCAAAAATAGCTTCGGAAACATCTTTGCCGACCTTACGGCGGTCCACATCGAACGCCGCGACCACTTCAATGTCCGATGGCCTGTAGCCGCCGATCTCCCAGTGCATGAGGCCTACGGCATCTTCGCCCCGCTTTTTTGAGTAATAAGCGATACCTTGAATCAATGAGCTAGCGCAGTTTCCGACACCGACAATTGCGATCCTGATTTTGGACACGAGCACCTCCGCCGCTTCAAATCGAAATCTGCTTTCAAACTGTCGCAGCCGTCTACCCAATTCATGGAGGAATCTCAGTACAGTCCCGTCCAGCGACGTTCTATTCGAGTTAAAAGTGTTAAATCGATGTTTCAAAATAGCGTCCAACCCCGTCAATGTCAACGCTCGGAAGCGGAACGGAGCACGAGATCGGGGATGGTTTCAAGAAGGATGCCGAACCTATTTCCTGCCGGCAGGGCGGAGATACGCTGCCCGAGAAGACCCCCCGGATCTCGACACTCATGGAGAGAGCGCTCCTCAAACACCAGTTAGGAAATGAGGATGTGAGGCATTTTTCTGACCGCGTATTCACCAGGAAATGAAATAGCTGCAAGATAGGGGGGGCGCATGGGTTGAACGGCGGGGCATGCGTGGATATTATAATAACGTAAAGCGGATCTACCTGAGTTGTTGAAGCATTCGCAGGGGCTTATGCCGTTATTATAGAGGGTTGATATTCTGAGAATGCCGGGTCCGGCGATGAGCACGAAGTGTCGGACGGACCAACCGTAGCGCTGGAAGCGAGGGCGGAATCATGCAAGATAAAGCAAAGGCTATGGTGATAGCTTCGTTCGCAGGCGACTCGCTGGCCCTGGGTGCGCATTGGATTTATGACACCCAGATGATTGAAGCCGAATTCGGTCGTATCGAAGGATTGCTTGATGCGGTTCCGAATTCCTACCATGCCACGAAACGGCGGGGCGCCTTTACTCATTACGGCGATCAAACGATGGTGCTTCTCGAGTCCTTGGCTGCACGGAAGCGATTTGATCTTTCCGATTTTTCCGAACGTTGGCGTGCGCTTTTCAGAGAGTACAATGGGTATTTGGACAAGGCTACAAAAGCAACCATGATGAATTTCGATTCCGGGGCAGGCCCCGCGACGTCGGGCTCTTCTTCCACCGATCTTGCAGGAGCGGGACGCATAGCTCCACTGGTATATGCTTTGAGAAGCGATCCGGAGGGACTCGTCGAGTCCGCCCGAGCTCAGACCAGAATGACGCACAATAATCCCCTTGTAATCGACAGCGCGGAGTTCTTTGCCAGGGTGGTCCGGAAGGTGCTCGATGGCGGTTCCCCGGTGTCGGTCATTCGGGAGGTCGCCGGCGAGCCTTTCAAGGATGCCCCGATCGCGGAATGGGTTTCAGATGGACTTGGCTCCGTCAACCGGGAAAGCGCGCCGGCAATCGGCCGTTTCGGACAGAGCTGCCACACGGCTCAAGCTTTCCCGAGCGTTATCCACCTGATCGCTAAGTATGAAAGTAATCTCAAGGATGCTCTGATCGAAAACGTGATGGCTGGAGGCGATTCCGCCGCCCGCGGCATGATCGAGGGTATGGTATTGGGCGCCTGGCTCGGAGCGGAAGGCATACCCGAAGAATGGATCAGCGGTCTTGTAGAGGGTGCGAAAATCGAATCCCTCCTGGATGAGGTTTAGGAATTGTGGAAAGCCCGGTTCGTTTGAGGTGCTTATGAATATTTCGCTCGCTTTCCCTCCCTTTTATCTCGAGTCCTTGTACAATCTACCGCCGCTGGGGCTGATAAACCTCGCTACCTCGGTGAACGAGACTCGACACAAGGTGCATGTGACGGACTTTGTCCTACAGCTACGCGTGGGCGAACTTCGTATGGGAAAAGAGATCTATGACCGATGCGCATCCATGATCCTGAATGACGATCCCGACGTCGTAGGATTCTCGGCGCAAAGCACCACCTATCCTGCCGTGATTCAAATTGCCCGGCGTATCAAGTCGAGGAATAAGCGGATTCATATTGTCGTGGGCGGACATACGGCCTCCTTCATCGATGTTCAGACGCTCGAACGTTACCCTTGGATCGATTCGGTCATACGCGGGGAGGGAGAAGTCACCTTTCCGGAATGGATATCCGCCATCGAGGAGCAAAAAGGAAGAAAGGACGTGGCCGGGGTTACGTTCCGGGACGGCAGCGAGATTCTACGCACCGAAGATCGGCCGTTAATCGCCGATCTGAACGAGCTGCCTCTTCCTCGATATGATCGTCTCCCGTCCTTTTCCGTATACAGAGATGCCTGCGAACTCCCGAGGAGTATTGCCATCCTCGAGGTCGGGCGGGGATGCCCCCACCGTTGTGTCTATTGCTCCGAGTCCGTCATGTGGCGCAGGCAGACGCGACGCTTTTCCGTGGAACGCCTCATTCAGGAGATGGGATACCTCCATAGGGAATTCGGCGCCGAGTGTTTCTTGCTGGCGTATGACCAGTTTACCGCTTCAAGGGCGTTCGTAACGGACTTTTGCCGGGCGATGATTCGGGAAAAGTTGAATAATCTGCCCTGGTACTGCATCTCCAGGCTCGACAGTGTGGACGCGGAATTGCTCGAGTTGATGCGTGAAGCGGGATGCGAATCCATGTGTTACGGCATCGATTCCGGATCCAAACGCACCCTCGCCTTTATTCGAAAGAACATTGATGAGGGCATCTTGTATCAACGCGTCCTCGAGACCACGGACCGGGGAATCGTTCCCACCCTCAGCTATGTGATCGGATTTCCCGAAGAGCGCGAGGAAGATGTCGACGACACCTTGAATCTGGCTCTGAGGACCGGCATCCTGGGAAATGTGAACACGCTTCTTCAGATGCCTACCGTACTTCCGGGAACGGATCTTCACCGTACATACCTCGACCGTTTGGTGCGGGAAGTGGACACCTATTTTGCTCTAGGCCTGGAATTTGACGATGGCCGACGACTGGAATCCGATGACGATCTGATCAATTCCGACCGGGAGATCTACAGCGCATTCTACAATGTTCCGAACATGGGGCGAAGTCTGAGCGAATTGGCTTTGATTACGGAGTACTTCCCATTAATGGTGAATCTGTATCCGAAGACTTTTTTTCTACTGACCCTTGACATCGGCAAATCCCCGTCTGATGTTTTCCTCGAATGGTTGGCCTGGCTCGGAGCGAAATCGCCGCAGGGAAAACTCACGTGCAGTGCTCGAGACTGTTACGAGCGGTTTTCCTCGTTTGTCGGACATCTTCGGATATCGGGCCCACATGCTTTTCGGAACCATCTCTCGGACGTACTCAGGTACGAAACCTGCGGGCTGGAAGTGGGGAAACTCAAATCCGTAGAAACGAACTTTCACATAGACCAGCACCGGATACGGGAATTTAAACCGTTGCGCTCAAAGGCATTCCTGCTGGAAACCTTTGACTACCCGGTTCCTGAAATCGTCCGGGACATGAGGTCCTCAAAGTTTTTTGAACAATACCCTTTGGAACGCACGCTTCTGGTCTTTCAGCAGAAAGACGAGCGGCTCGAAGTGACGGAAATCAACGATTTCGGCAGAGACTTTCTGAATCTGTGCAGTGGAGAAGAAAGTCTTACTCACATCGCGGAGCAGTTGTATCCGCGCTATGGGAATGCGATGAGTCCGAAGGAGTTCTTCGGTGAATGCGTTGATGCTGTTCAGGCCTTGGGGAGCATGAGTTTGCTCCGGCCTGAACCGTCGGAATACTAGCTGCGAAAGGAGGTGAACCTATGCTGAAGATGAAGAAAGTGGAAAGCAAGGCTTCCTATGCGGCCGGCTGCCACGCTCCGTCGTGTCACGCCCCGTCGTGTCATGCTCCGGCGTGCCACGCTCCGGCTTGTCATGCTCCCGCGTGTCATGCTCCTGCCTGCCACGGCCCGGCCTGATTGGGAGCGTTTTGAGTAACAGAAACAGCCGGGTGATCTTTCTAGATCTCCCGGTATTTTCTTATGCCGGAGGACACGTATACCCCGTTCCGTACAAGGTGCTCGCACGAGTGTTTCCGATTTCTTGAGGGACCGCAGCCTTCAAATGCATTCGGCTTTGGTATTCAACTGTGCGTTTTCATTGCGCGGTACATTCGTGCGACTAAAGCCAAGTCCATCTTACCGGGAATGTCTCCGTTCTAACGGGAGACTGTCCTGGAAAGGAGCCTCCACTTGCCGAAGCGACTGACGTCGCTGCTGCCGGCGGCTGTTCTCGGCATCCTTCTTTCGAGCGGCAGCCTCTATGGGGAACCGCCTTCCGGGGCCTATTCCTCCGGCCGGATCGACAATCCCTCTACTCCATCCGTCACCCGTTCCGATGAGAAGGGTACGATACCTCTGTACGGATATCGAATCGTGAACAGGTATCCTCATGATCCCGAAGCGTTCACCCAAGGGCTTATGATTGCGGACGGTTACCTCTATGAGAGTACGGGTCTGTGGGGCGCCTCGACCGTGCGCAAAGTGCGGCTGCAAACGGGCGAGGTGGTTGCTTCGGTCCGGCTCGACCCTACGTTGTTCGGGGAAGGGCTCACGGAGTGGAGCAACGTTCTGATCCAACTCACCTGGAGGGCAGGGAGGGCCCTGATGTATGACAGAAATGATCTGAACGTGCTGGGTGAGTTCAAATATGAAGGTGAAGGATGGGGCATCACTAAGTGGGGATCGTTCCTTATCATGAGCAATGGGTCTTCAGAGCTTCGATTTCTCGATCCATCCACGTTCACCGTCGTGCGTCGAGTGCGGGTGCGGGACGGTAATGCGCCGGTCGATCTCCTGAACGAATTGGAAACCGTTGAGAGCGAGTTGTTCGCCAACGTTTGGGGAAGCGATTGGATTGCAATAATCTCACCCGAAGGTGGGCTTGTTGTCGGCTGGGTGGACCTGTCCGGTCTCAGACGGGAGATTCGCGGCGAACGCCGCGCGGACGTTCTCAACGGTATTGCCTATGACCCTGACGGAGGCAGAATCTACGTCACGGGAAAGCTCTGGCCGGAGCTATTCGAGATCGAACTGGTCCCCCGCGCCGCCCATTCCGGCCCATCTCCAACATCCGTCAAGAGCGTCAACAGTAAAAAACAATGAGAACAGCTCCGTACGCCCGCGGTAAATCTAAAAGAGGCGAGCAACCATTCGGTGTCCCACATCCTTTCAACCCTGGTTTGGAATCGAAAAACCTGGACAAATCGTTCGGGGGCATCGCTTCGATGAGGGAATCCCTATCCGCTCTCTTTTGAGGGACAAAAAAGCGTTTTTCGGGGCGAGATCTTTGGGAAAGAATGCATCCGTAAAAGATCAGTCTTCGAGGTAACCCCGGATAGCGATTTGGGCTGTTTCATCCAGCTCGATAAAACGGACGCCGAATTCGTGCAGCGACGTATGCAGCGTCTCGATCCAGACGACTTTGCCGACAAACTGGAGTAGCTCATCGTTGGGTGCGAGTCTGAACTCGACATTGAGGCCTTCCCCCAATTTCGGAGGAGCATCTTTGGTTCTCACACGGATACCGCCGGAGGAGATGTTCAGCAGTTCGCCCTGAAAGGGGCGAGTTCCCTGACGAGAAGAAACCGCTGCGAATCGGACACCGGGGAAAGATCTCTTCCGTTCGCAAAACCTTCGGTCTATAGAAAACGAAAACCTTGCCCCGCATTCCTCGCATTTGACTGCAATGGTGCCGCTTTTCGCGTGACGTTCGCGGATGACGACCTCGGACCCGCACGTAGGGCATTTCGAACGGTATTCTGGGTAAGGAATCGTATCGTCCATGTCTTCGAAGGAACTCCTGTGGCTGAAGTTCGTCCCTTTGTACTCTTCTCCCGTGGATGGCGTAAAACCAGCGATAGAAGAACTCTAACGATGCTCTCGCCCGACCAGGCATCGATTTTTCAGGAAAACGGCTTCCCTTCCGAATCGTTGCGCCCGAATCTCAGACTGCTGTCAGGGCAAGACACCCATCTTTATATATTAGAGGAACAGGAGCGAAAGCAAGCCCTAAATCTTCAAAAGGGCATATGCGAATCTATTCAAACCCACCTAAATCCCATCCCGAACAACCCGACAGCGATCGGCTGTTCCTCGGACTTTGTACTCAATCGAAAAGGCGGGAGTAGAAACGAACCCAGTTGACGCCCATGATGTCCCGCACCGCGTCCGGAGAGTAGCCTAATCCGAAGAGCCGCTCTGCAACAACCGGAATCTTCGATATGTCCTCGAGACCCAGGTTGATTACGTCAAAGCCTCCGAAATCCGTTCCGATTCCCAGATGACTCGCGCCGTGGCGCTGGACGAACCAGTCCACTTGGCGGATAACGTCCTCGATTCCGGCCCGGGCGTCCCTGGATAGCATTTCCGGATTTATGCTCATGCCGATCATTCCATCGCGTTCGAGGAGGATCTTTGTCTGTTGCGCCGTCAGGTTCCGGGGCGAGTCACAGAAAAAACGGAACCCCGTGTGGGAGGATAACAGCGGTCCTTCGAAAAGGTCCACGGCCTCGAGGAAGCACGGCTCGGACAAATGAGCCACATCCAGGGCAAACCCTTTGCGTCCCAGTTCCTCCAGCAATCTCTTACCCGCGGGCTTCAGACCCCGGGGTGCGGCAACCGCGTTGCCGTCTCCGAGCCGGTTTGATCCCGCATGTGTCAGACCCACCGCCTTGACGCCGTTCCCCGCCAATGTCTCGATGCTGAAATCCACCAGAGCGTCGGCGTTTTCCAAAAGAAAGAACGTCCCCGGTGGACCGTCGCCCGAGTAGGAGTTCTCTAAATCCTTCCGGGTGCGGATCCGTTGCACTCCATTGAGATAGGTACGCGCATAATGGAACAGATCCTCGAGATACGCCTTCGCGATCCCGGGCCCGTTGTGGATGTCCGGACAGTAAAGGGCGGTCACAAACGCGACCACCCGAGCCGCCTGCAACTTGTCCAGGGTGACGTGTCCGTCCCCGCAATCCGGGAACGGAGTCCTCGGGTATCGTCGCATAAGATCATACACGAGGTCAACGTGGCCGTCTACGCACGGTATGGATCGGTTCAATTCGTTCAATTCAGCGGGTTGCCTTGAGAAAGCAACTTCGAATCAGTTCAAAGTGGTTTCGGTGATTACGGATTTTCCACCAAACGGTCCCTCGTCCTTCGACATTCCAAGCAGGCAACAGCATCTTCCGCCCACCTTCCACCAGGTTGGAGATGTTGTCTATGCCGAATCCGGCGAAGGGGCCCTCGGTGAGTCCTCCGAGCCACTCTTTCGTTTCAGCGATATCCTGCGACCAGGAAAAGGGGTCTGAAAACAGAAACTGAGATTGCGTAATTCCTGCAACGCGATTGATTTCTTTCAGATGGGCCAGGGGCCTCGAGAGTTTGTCCACCAGATTCAGGGAGGTAACGATGGAAAAGCGATTTGATTTGAAGGGAAGGGCTTGAGCGTCGGCTACCAAGAACTCGACTTTGTTGGAATCCCATGTTTCCGGGAGAAGGAATCCGCGTTGACGTCGGATGAGCCCCTCTTCGATCAGATCGAACTCGCCCGCCCTGTTCTTCATCAGGGCTCTTGCCGAGCGGACAAAGGTCGTCGAGTAGTCCACTCCCACCGCGAACTCGCATTTTCGGCTGAGTTCGAAGGTGAATCGGCCGGTTGCGCAACCCGTATCAAGGGCTGTCCCCGAATCGGGCGCAACGAGAGATGACCAATCCCCGTAAGCGGTGTGCGCATCGGCGTCACCCAGGAGGTCCGAAAAGTGACTCCACAGGTAAGAGGAGAGCACCTCCGGATTCTCGTATTTCGAGGAATTCGATCTTACCGTGGGCGACTTCGAGGACACCAGATGGGCTACCCCTTGGATGATGGGATATGACGCGCCACAGGCCGGGCACGTCAATGCGCCCGTTTCTATGTCTCCATCGGTTTCATCCACCGCACCGCAATCGAGACGAATCTCGTTTGGGAGGCAGGCCGGGCAAACGATGAAATCAATGACCTTACGCTTCATACGATCTTTTCGTTCCTTTTGGGTGCGGCGCGTGCCCGCCGGCTCGAATTTTCCGCCACTCTCTACGACCATACCTCCGATTGTCGGCGCATTCAACAGGGAAAGCGTTCAGGTTGAAGCTCCGGGAAAACATACGGCGTTCAGGACTTGACGGAGCGTGGATTCACGCGTATAGAATAGTGCAGATTCGATCCATGAATCGGAACACGGTGCAACTCCGTGGCGGTCCCGCCGCTGTAACCGGTGACGATTCCCACAGAGCCACTGCCCTGTATGCAAGCGGGGTGGGAAGGGTGGGAGGAGGCTGAACCGGAAGCCAGAAGACGCATGGATCGACGACATGGGGTCACTTGAGGCAAGAGTATCCCCTATTCCTCGCACTGGGAATAGGGGATTTTTGTTTGTTTGTCGGGAGTGCGTTCCCGCGGAATGCGATTCCCGTTCTCCAACCAACTTTCAGGGGGATCTGATGCGTGCCGCAGTGCTTGAAAAACCGGGGCGAATTCAGATGAAGGAACTTCCCGATCCGGAGTGCCCGCCTGGAGGTCTATTGGTTCGGGTCACGCACGCCGGCTTCTGCGCCTCTGATTTGAAAATGTGGCGGGTGGGACATAAGGATCTTCGTCCGCCAAGAGTGTTGGGGCACGAATTGTCAGGATTTGTGGTCGAATCCGGGACGGACCTTTGGCCCAAGGAGCCGGCTGAGCGAGTGGCCCTTTGGCCCGGCATCCCTTGCTGCAGCTGTCCGGCCTGCTTGCGTCGGCAGCCGCATTTATGCTCGAACATTCAGGTCATGGGCTTTCACAGAGACGGCGGATTTGGAGAGTTGGTGGCCGTGCCGGAAAACACGCTTTCCGTTGGCGGCGTGCGGCGGCTGCCCGAAAGGCTAACAAGCGCGGTCGCCACGTTGGGCGAGCCGCTGGCTTGTTGCCTGAACGCCCAGTCCAAAATTGGCGTGGGACCGGGAGACCGGGTGCTCGTTTTTGGCGCAGGCGTTTTGGGAAGATTACATGAAAGGCTGGCCAGGGCAAAAGGGGCCACCAGGGTCGTCCTTGTCGATACGGATCCGAAGCGGGCCGATGACCCGAAGAGCGCCATCGTCGCCGACCCGAATTCCGAGGGTTGGATGGACGAGGTACGAAACAGATTAGGCGGCGGAGCCGATGCGGTGATTCCGGCATGCTCGGATCCTGTGGCGTTAGAATGGGGTTTTTCTCTACTCGATCGGGGAGGACGCATTGCGTTCTTTTCCGGCTTAGGATCCAGGGGCTCTTTCCACCTTCCCGAGCATGATCGGATCCACTACCAAGAGTGGCTTGTGGCCGGAGTCTACGGCTGCTCGCCGATGCACTTCCACGAAGCACTGACCCTGCTCGCCGAAGGAAGCATAGACGTAAGCGATCTGCTTACCCACAGCGTATCGCTGAAAGAGATGGAACTCGGTTTCCAACTCATGGAAGAGAAAAGATCCTTGAAGGTGATCCTGACACACGGGGGATCGCATGACACGGATCTAGGTGACTGAATCATTCCCGGGCTATCCCGGAGGATTGGAGGGTTCATATGAACGAGCAATCATTGAGAGAATTCGGCAAAATCATTGGGGACCTAGTTCAAGGAAAACACCTGTCGCGATCGTTGAGCCGTGAATGCTACCGGCAGATCTTGCTCAATCTGCAGCCTGAACTTCAGCAGGGAGCTTTCCTGGCGGCCCACATGGCCAAGGGCGCGACGGTGGAAGAAATCGCCGGCGCGTGGGAAGCGGTGAATCTGTACGACACGCAAGTCATTCAACCGAATATTCCGGAACCGGCCTGTGACATTGTGGGCACCGGTTCGGATGCGCTCAAAACGGTTAACGTATCCAGCCCGGTGGCCCCGGTTGTCTCGGCCTGCGGCATATACGTCGCCAAAAAAGGCGCTCAGCGAGTCACCGGTGTCTCGGGTGCTTCGGACATTTACCAGGAGTTGGGAGTAGACCTCGGTAGTCCCCTCGAGTTGGCCCGGTCCTCCCTCGAGAAGAACCGCGTATGCTATCTGCCGGGCGAGGCTTTCCTCAAATCCGGCTGGGCTCGGCTGATCCAGAGCATGCGGTTCACTTCCCCCTTCAATGTGATCGGTCCTCTGACCATGCCGTGCAAGGCCACGGACACGCTATTATTGGGCGTATATTCCAAAGCGCTGGCCTCCGAGATGATCGCTATATGCAAAGAAATCGGAATGGAACGGGCCCTGGCCTATTACGGCCAAAGTGATGAACATCCCGAAGAGCTCGGTATCGATGAAATTTCCGTGTGCGGAAAAACGCACTGTGTCGAACTCAAGGGGGGAACTGTGAACGAATACACGCTGCGCCCGGAAGATTTCGGTGTGAAACCAAGCCGGTACGAGACTATAGCGACTCGGGAAAGCGCACGGGATAATGCGGTGGCGGCGCTTGGCGTGCTGAGCGGAAAAGCGGACACTCCTTTGGCGGATTTTTACGCCGTCAACGCGGCTGTTGCGCTCTGGCTTATGGATCGGTCCCCGGATTTGAAATCAGCCACCGACCGCGCCCGCGAGGCCATGGCGGACGGCAGCGCCCTGGAAGCCCTGAGAGGACTTGTTTCGACTCAGAACCGCTTCCCCGAAAAAGGGCTGGAGCGCTTGGAAATGATGGTACGGGAGGCGAATTAGGGTCCAAACTCGGCGTCATCGCAGGGTGACAATGGGACCATTTTCCGCTGTGCGGGGTCTGAGTGCGCTTCCTATCTCGATTTCGGTGTCAGGGCGCATTGCAGAGTCTGGAACCGCCCTGCCGTCAGGTATGCAAATCCAGGTTAAAGCGGACCCATTTGAACTTCCGTTGAACTTCCGGGGAAACGCGCGCTCCAATACGGGCCATGAAGAGGTTTTCAGGTCGGAGGCATACATTGGGTTCGTTGGTGGGATAAGGTTTGAACTGAAACCGGGCGAACAGGTTCATGAGTATGTTGCGGTATTCCATGGCGGTTTTGCCAACGCCATCCAGATCCCAGGTCCAGGAATAACCCACCATGTAAACAATGCGATCTTCGATGTTGGGATGATCCATCAGGAGAGAAAGAAGTTTCCTTGCAACGCCGCCGGATCGCCATTCCCGACTCACCTCGATGACCGACACTTCCAGCATCACATCGTCTCCGACGCGATGCCAGCGTTCCCCGGACGGAGGGGGCTCCATGACGCCCACGCCAACGATATCGTTTCCGGGCTCGTGCACGATGACCACGTTGGCGCCGGGTTTGGCGGCGGCTCCGACGAGCCTTTTCAGGCTCGAGATGATGGGTTGGTAGCTTGCGAATTTCTTGAAACTATCGGGAAAGCGCAGGGCCGCTATTTCTTCGGATCCGCAAAAGGACCGAACGATCAGCTGTCCCTGCGGAACGTTCCAAACGGCGCTCTTCGAGGGGAACTCCGGCATAAGAAAAGGTTCTAAAAGTCACTCCATTCGGTGTGGAGATGCTTCACCATGATCTGGTAGTCGTGATAACGGCCGTCCTGATCCTGAACAAAATTTCTCAAGACGCACTCCTTCGTGAAATCCAGTTTGTAGGCCGCGTCAATGGCAGAGTCCTCCAAGCCCACGACAAAATCGGATCGAAGCCGTTCGATGCCTGCATCCATGGCCCTTCGGATCAAATCCAACAACATCCAGGTGCCGAGCCGTTTTCTCCGCACTTCGGGAGCCACCATAATTCGTAAATGGCCAACGTGCTTCAGACCTCCGAAGACGTGGCGCACCAAAGTCGCGTGGGCTACGACCCGGCTGTTCACCCAGGCCAGAATGGAGAATACCCGTTCGATATCCAGGTCCATGACCCATTTCCGAATCACAACGGGATCCGCACCGTCTTCTTTCATGAACCACCGGTCCTCGAGTGGAATCTGTGAGTAGAAGCGGAGCAATGCATCCCCGTCCCCTGCCTCGAGGGGTTTCAGGATCGCGTCCGTACCATCCTTCAGCACAAGCTCTTTTGGATATCGAAGTTGCATAAGGCGTTGTTCCTCCAAATGGTTGAATGCTATCCCAGGCGGGATAGGATGTCAACGGTATGAAGGTCGAACCGGAATGAAACGGCCAATGGGGAAACTTTCCCCATTGGCCGTTGCGCGCACGGACGCCGATCAAGGGATTGCCGAAAATCGGACATGAGATATCCCCGTGTCCGAATCGGCGGACGAAAAGAGGTGTTTCGCCTTCTCCGATGCGGCGGATAAACGCCGGGAGCCGTGGAGGGAAACAAGACATCGGATACGAGTTCTCGGGTTGATCGAAAAGAACGGGATGGAGTTCAGGAATAGAAATGACGTCCCCTACCGGATCGATGAAGTGACCGGAATAGGTATCCACTACGGTTCCGTCATCAGGGGCTGAAGCCTGAAACCGGCGGCCTCAAGCCGAAATCCGCCGGCGCAGACGGTTCTGTCCGGTGGAGGTCCGGCGTCTATCAACTGGAACTGATATTCCTGTCCGGGGTGCGTTCGCTGTTTTCCCAGTACGCTCTGAAAAGATCCTCACCGTCTGTGAGCCGTTCCATATCGTGGCCACAGGAAGTACATTTGACGGTGTGGTCGTCCAGACCGGCTATTCTGCTTTCACTGAGACTGCAATTCATACATGCGTATTCGTAGATCGGCATCGAAACTCCTTTCCTCAACAGAGTTCAGTTAGGCGTTGGCAAAGTTATAAGCAACTGGCGTGCCATAGACTGGGTTTGCATGCGAAATCGTTGATGGAATCGCGGCGCCTTTTGTTTCGACGCCTCTGTCCTCGGCTTAACTACCTGATGAAATGTATAAAAAGAGAAACTTCAACAGATCTTTCCAAGAAAATGCTCGACAACAAAACCGAAATGAAGTCCCGGCCTTCGAATCCATTACGGCATGCATTCACACATCTGCGGAGGGGCTTTCTTAGCTACATGACCTATAGGTAGGTCCTGAGGCGACGGTACGTTCTTCTGCGCGGCGAAGCAGCAGGGGGAAAAGATTCGGAGGTAAAGGTAAAATAGTAATAACAGCAGTATGTTAACTTAGTCACATATCCTCTTGTTGCTCCTTGGCCAAATCCGTCCGCCCGGCGTGGAGTCGCCGGTTCCAGCATCAGTTCATTTTCGGGACCGCACGAGGAGAGGGTGATCTCGGGGTGCGGTCTTTGGACCATGGGTTCAATATTCCTCGATCATGGGGAATAATTTCACATTGTTCCCACGTGAATTTTCCACCGCTTCAATTCCTCCAGAACCGGATAGTTCGTGAGATCATATTGTATGGGCGTGATCGAGATTTTCCCCTGGTCCAACGCCTCACGGTCCGATCCACCGTTCTCGTCAAGGACAGGCGAGCCGCCTGCTTGCCAGTAGTACACATTACCGCGAGGATCCACTCTCCGGTCGAACCGCTCGCTGCACCTGGAACTCCCGTGCCGGGTTGCGGTGACGCCTCCAATCCGGGAAAGCGGGATAGCCGGGACGTTGATGTTGAGAGCCGTCGAGGGAGGGAATGGTCTTTCGGATATCTGGTGAACAAACC
Source organism: Deltaproteobacteria bacterium (assembly GCA_016208165.1). Lineage (NCBI taxonomy): Bacteria > Pseudomonadati > Myxococcota > Myxococcia > Deltaproteobacteria bacterium. The sequence continues at coordinate 2,333 of JACQYL010000086.1, read as the reverse complement.
CTTTGATAAAGGCAACCGCCGGCTCAAAGTCGGGATCTGAAAACGTATCCAATGAAACGGCCATGGAAGGAACGCCCAGGATGGCGCCTTCGGTGGCTGCGGAAACCGTGCCTGAGTATAAAGCGTCGATGCCCACGTTCGCGCCTAGGTTTATTCCGCTGATGATCAGGTCGGGTGGTGCGGACAGCACTTCCGCCACGCCTATTTTGACGCAGTCCGCCGGTGTTCCCGTTACCGCCAGCCCTCGGATCCCGCTGCAGAGCGATATTGATTTGACCCGGATGGGCTGAAGCAGTGTGATGGCGTGGCCAACGGCGCTCTGTTCCTGCTCCGGAGCAATGACCGAGAGCTCGTGCTCTCCCCTCAGACCCTCCACCAGAGCCAATAGGCCGGGCGCATGGATCCCGTCATCGTTGGTAAGAAGAATGTGCATGGTGGCCTCTCGTTGGAAATGCCGAACTTTCGGCGCGTGGTCTGTCCGCCTCGTCGGTGCGATCAGCTGCGATCCTTGAACAGCGTCGCGCCCAGGTTAAGCTAAGAAAGGGGGGAGGATTTGTCAAATGCTTCAGGTGTGATCCGGCGGAGTCTGCCTATGTTCCTCCGAAAGACCGGAGGCGTTGAGGCAGGGACAATATCATTGACAAACGAATCCCGATTCTCCTACAAACAGATCATTTCTTATGAGAGGGTACTATCATGCGAGAGATTTTTTGTGACGAGATCATTTCCACTGTAAAGCGCCTGTTCATGGAAGCCAACACCCGACTCGGCGACGACATGATGGCCGTGTTCCAGCGTTCCACGGAAACGGAAGAGTCCCCTGTTGGGAAGGAGATCCTCGGACAGCTTATCGAAAATGCCAATCTTTCCAGGGAAACCGGTGTTCCCATCTGCCAGGATACCGGACTGGCTGTTGTTTTTCTCGAGATGGGACAGGACGTTCGGATCGTCGGGGGCAACCTGATCGAAGCGGTGAACGAAGGAGTCCGGCAAGGGTACAAGGAAGGGTATCTCAGGAAATCCGTGTGCCATCCTTTTACGCGAGCCAACACCGGAGACAATACGCCCGCGGTGGTGTACGTGGATCCGGTTCCGGGGGACCGGCTCAAGATCATCGCGGTACCTAAAGGCGGCGGAAGCGAGAATATGAGTCGGTTATTCATGCTGCCTCCTTCTTCGGGAAAAGCGGGGGTATTGGACAAGATACTCGAAACCGTGAGAGATGCGGGACCCAATCCATGTCCACCGACGATTATCGGCGTGGGAATAGGGGGAACGTTCGAGCAGTCGGCGCTCCAGGCGAAAAAAGCGCTTCTGCGGCCTGTTGGTTCCACCAACCCGGACCCGGAATTGGACACGCTCGAAAGGGAATGGCTTGTTGAAATCAACAAGCTGGGCATCGGTCCGCAGGGACTGGGAGGACGAACGACGAGTCTGGCGTTACATATCCGAATGCTGCCCTGTCATATCGCGAGCCTACCTGTGGCGATCAATGTGCAATGCCACGCCGCCAGGCACAAGGAGTCCATCCTGTAGGAAGACTCGGGCAGCCGCGATCCACAATCACACGGAAGACAACATCCTTTTAGGAGAAGGATACGATCATGACGCAGATGATTCGAATGACTCCCCCTTTGGCCAAGGAAGACGTGATTCGCCTGAACATCGGCGACAAAGTACTGCTGAGCGGGGTTATCTATACGGCGCGGGACGCCGCGCACAAACGCCTGTATGACTTGATCCAAAAAGGAGAGGAGTTGCCGATCATGCTGGAAGGCCAGGTGATCTACTATGTGGGTCCTTCTCCGGCGCTTCCCGGAAGGGCCATTGGCGCAGCGGGTCCGACCACCAGCTATCGAATGGACCCTTACGCTCCCACGCTCATAGCCAACGGGCTCAGGGCCATGATCGGCAAGGGAAAGCGTTCTAAGGAAGTGATCGAGGCCATGAAGAAACACAGCGCCGTTTACCTTGCAGCGGTTGGGGGGGCGGGAGCCCTCATGTCTCAGAGTATTCTCGAGGCGAAAATCGTGGCCTACCCGGAGCTGGGACCCGAAGCCGTGTGGAGATTTGTGGTCAAGGATTTCCCGGCCATTGTGGTTAACGATGTGAAGGGAAACGATCTCTATATGGAAGGTGTGAAACAATATCAAAGGACATAAAGGGAGGCCCTCTTGGTACTCGATAAGAGATTGGGAAGGTCGAATCGCGCCGATGTATATGTGGATTTGCTGGCGTCGGCGAGCGGCCTTTTTTTGGCGTCGTTTGTGTGGATACACATGTTGTTCGTATCCACGATATTGCTGGGCGGCACGATATTCAATTATGTGCCG
>JACQYL010000085.1:16595-25730 GCA_016208165.1 Deltaproteobacteria bacterium | reverse complement strand
CGGACCGAGAAAGAGAAGTTCGAGGCCGCCGTGGAGGAAATCAGGGAACTCCACAACGAGGAGAGACCCGTGCTGGTGGGCACCATTTCCATCGAAAAGTCGGAGCGGTTGAGCAGCATGCTCAAGAAACAAGGCATCAAACATGCCGTTCTCAATGCCAAACAGCACGAAAAGGAAGCGGAAATCGTGTCCATGGCCGGTCAACCGGGTGCGGTCACCATCTCGACCAACATGGCCGGTCGAGGCACGGATATCGTTCTCGGACCCGGGGTGGCCGATAAAGGCGGACTGCACATCCTGGGAACGGAACGCCACGAAAGCCGTCGCATTGATAACCAATTGCGCGGACGGTCGGGACGGCAGGGAGATCGAGGATCGTCCCGGTTCTATTTGTCCCTGGAAGATGATCTGCTGAGAATTTTCGGGTCGGACCGGATTTCCGGGATAATGGATCGTTTAGGCATGGACGGGGAGCCTATTGAACACAGCCTTGTGACTCGAGGCATCGAGAATGCCCAGAAACGGGTGGAAGGCCACAATTTCGACATCCGGAAACATTTGCTCGAATACGACGATGTTATGAACAAGCAGCGGGAGGTCGTGTATGCACAACGGAGGGAGGTCCTCGAGGGAAATCTGAAGGAGGACGTTCTGGAAATGATCTCCGAACAGGCGACCGGTATTATCGAGCAGTTTACGGATGCGGAGAGCGGGTTCGAAGACTGGGAAATCGATAAACTTGCCGAGGCGCTGTACAATCATTTTGGCATACGCTTCCGGTGGACCGAGCGGTTTCTGGAAGAAATGCCCCAGGGACGTCTTATCGACAGCGTGGTGAAAGAACTCACGGAAGCGTACGAGCAAAAGGAAAATGAATTCGGCTCCGAAGACATGCGGTATCTGGAGGGCGTGGTCATGCTGGCCAATTTGGACGGCCTCTGGAAGGACCATCTTCTGGCTATGGATCACTTGAAGGAAGGCATCGGCCTTCGCGGCTACGCCCAGCAGGATCCGCTTCGCGCCTACCAGAAGGAAGGCTATGAGATGTTTCTCGGTCTCCTGAGCCGGGTGAAAGAAAACACGATCCGGCAGCTTTTCCGGATCAAGATCGAGCGGGAGGCGAAGCCGAAGTCCCTGTTCGAGCCGAAAGAGCAGGAAATGGTCATGAGTCATGGTGGAGACGGCGGGAGCACGCAGGCCGTGAGAAAGGGAGAGAAAGTCGGACGGAACGCTCCATGCCCATGCGGCAGCGGAAAGAAGTACAAGAAATGTTGTGGGAGATAGGTCCATGCGGATAAAGGGGTTCAAGTTCGCCTCCGCCCGGAGCTTTCAGAAAAAATGGGAACGGGATGATGTGGCTTTGATCTATTCGGAACGCGAAGCCGCCCTGGCCGGGATGTTCACCAGGAACAGATTTAAGGCGGCGCCGGTGGAACTGTCCATGAAAAGAGTGGAACGGGGCCGGTGTAGAGCCGTGGTCGTCAATGCCGGATGCGCCAATGCGTGCACGGGTGAAGAAGGATTGGCCGATGCCGAGGCAACGGCGGAGGCCGCGGCGTCGGCTCTGGGCGTCTCGCCGGAGGACGTTCTCGTGGCGTCCACAGGCGTGATTGGAGCGCGTCTGAACATGAAGGGCATGCGGGACGCCATGCCTGTGCTGGCCCAGGGCTTGAGCCCCGACGATCTGTCCAAAGTGTCGCGGGCCATCATGACCACGGACACGGTTCCCAAACTGGCGTTCGAGGAAACGGACGTTGGCGGCGTGCAATGTACGGTGGCGGGCGTGACCAAGGGCGCGGGTATGATTCGACCGAACATGGCCACCATGCTCGCTTTTATCATGACAGACTTCAAGGCCGCTCCCGAGCTTCTGGCGGAAATGCTCCGGAAGGCCGTGGACGTCTCGTTTCACCGCGTCAACATCGACGGGGACACCTCGACGAACGACATGGTGCTTCTCATGGCCAACGGAGCGGCCGGCGGTCCGCTGCTTGAACGAGGGACGACGGCGTGTCGGAACGCCGCGGACGCGGTCACCAAGGTGTGCGCCGACCTGGCGAAACAGATGGTGATGGACGGGGAAGGGGCCACCAAGTTTATCGATCTTCGGATCAAGGGAGCGAAGAACGAGTTGGAGGCGCGTCAGGCGGCCCATCTGATTTCGGAATCCAAACTGGTTAAGACCGCTTTCTTTGGGGAAGACGCCAACTGGGGTCGTATACTGGCCGCCCTCGGAAGATCGGAGGCGAGTTTTTCACCCGACGAGGTGGATCTTTTCGTGGGCGATATCTGTTTGGTCAGGAATGGAAAATACCAGGGTAAAGCGGCGGAAACGGATGCGACGAAGGTGCTGAAGAACCGTGCTTTCGCAGTGACGTTGGACTTGAAGGCGGGTGTGGCCGAATACAATGTATTTACATCGGATCTCTCCATCGATTACGTGAAGATTAACGCCAACTATAGAACGTAACGACTGAACCGTACGGAGGGGAATCGTAAGGATGTTGAAAACCGCCCTGGTCCTCATTCTGGGTGTCCCGTATACCATTTTTCTGATTTCGGTTGAGATCGCCGTGTGTAAGATACGGGTCAGTGAAAATTTTGCACGTAAGATCGCTCAGACATGGGCGCGGGGTATTCTGGTTTTGTGCGGTTTATCCGTGCGCGTTGTCGGGGCCGAGCACCTTTTTAAGCGAGAGGCCTATGTTTTCGTGGCCAACCATGCCAGCATGCTGGACATAGCGATCCTGCTCGGATATCTGCCGTCACCCTTTCTCTGGCTGGCGAAAAAGGAGCTGTTTCGGCTCCCGATGTTCGGAGCGGGCATTCGCTATATCGGGTCTATACCCATCGATCGCGGCCATCCCAGGGCTGCGATCAAGAGCATGCGGACAGCGGCGAATCGCGTGAAAGGCGGGGCCTCGATCGTCGTGTTTCCGGAAGGTACACGGAGCAGAGACGGGCGGATGAAACCGTTCAAGGCCGGGGCGTTTCACCTGGCCAAGCAATCGGGCCGACCGATGGTTCCAGTGGCCTTGTTGGGCGCTCGACGGGCGCTTCCGGCGGAATCCCTTCGGATCAGGCGGGTTCCGCTGGTGTTGGTAATCACGCCTCCCATTCCAACGGCGGGCGTGGAAATCGACAAGAATGAATTGGCGAGGATGGCTTTCGAACGTATCCAACGAGTCCAGGACGAATGCGAGCCCGGATTCGGGAAGGAGTCCTGAAATAGTCTTGAAGCTGGTTTCATTGGGCGGCTTGGGCGAGATCGGGATGAACATGATGGTTCTGGAGTCCGGAGGCGGCTCTCTGATGGTGGACGCAGGTCTCATGTTTCCCGACGAGCACATGCTTGGGGTGGATTCGGTGATCCCCGACACCCGATACGTCCGGGAACGCCGGGACGAGCTTCTCGGTATTGTGTTGACGCACGCACATGAGGATCACATCGGAGCGCTTCCCTACGTGTTGAGGGACTTCGATGTGCCCGTGTATGGGACGGAATTCACTTTGGAAGTGGTGCGCGAAAAACTTCGGGAGCACGGGTTGCCGGGCTCGGTGGATTTGCGGCGAATAGAAGGGGGCGGACGGATCACGCTCGGTCCCTTCGAGGTGGACCCCATTCCGGTTCCGCACAGTATTCCCGACGGCGTCGGCCTGGCGATCAACTCACCCGCGGGGTGTATTATACACTCGGGTGATTTCAAGATGGACGATTCCGCGTTTTCCTCCGGAGGGTCCGACTGGGACCGCTTCGGCTATTATGGCGACCGGGGGGTGCTGGCCCTTCTGTCGGATTCCACGAATGTCGAGCGGTCGGGGCATACGCTGTCCGAGAGCAGAGTAGCCCGGACGTTCGAGGAGATTTTCAGCCGGTGTGAGGGGAGAATCATTATTGCCGTATTCGCATCGAATATCCGGCGTATTCAACAGGCGGCGGAACTTTCCATAGCGCTCGGACGAAAGGTGGCGTTCAGCGGCAAGAGCATGTTGGCCAATGTACGCATCGCCAAAGAACTCGGCTACATGAATATCGCGCCGGAAAACGAGATCACGGTCCGGGAAGTGTCCCGGTTTCCGGATAGGGAGGTGGCTCTGATTACCACGGGGAGCCAGGCGGAACCCATGGCGGCCTTGACGCTCATGTCGCTGAAGCGGCATGGCCAGATCCGGATCAGACCCACGGACACGATCATACTTTCGTCTCGATTCATTCCGGGTCATGAAAGGGCCATCACTGAAATTATCAATCTCATCTACCGTCAGGGCGCTGAAGTGATCTACGAGGACGTGTCCGAAATACATGCGTCGGGCCATGCCTATCGGGACGAACTGCTGAAGATGATCGAATTGACCCGTCCACGGTATTTCGTTCCTATCCATGGAGAATACCGCCATCTGGTCAAACATGCCAGGCTGGCTGAAAAGGCGGGAATTCCGAAAGAACGAGTGCTCGTGATGCAAAACGGGGATTGCCTGACCATCGTCGACGGAGAGGCCCGAATTTCCGAGCAGATCGAGGCCGGCAGGGTGTTTGTGGACGGCAAAGGGGTTGGAGACGTAGGGTATCCCGTCTTCAGGGAGCGACGGAACCTTTCCAGAGACGGAATCATAACGGCGGTTGTGGTTCTTGACAAGAAGACCGGCGAGTTGTTGTCCGATCCCGAGGTTATGAGCCGCGGCTTCATATTGGAGGAACACGAAGAAGACTTCATGGAGAACGCGAAACGGATTGTCATAGAAACGTTGGAAGACTATCGGCAAGCGGACGTTTTGGATCGGACGGAGTTCAAACAGGATGTAAGCAGACGTATCCGAAGATTCGTCAATCGGGTCCTGCACCGCAGACCGGTTGTTCTGTGCGTAGTCATGGATATGTAATCGGGACCGGCGTCCTGAAAAGCCACGCCGGGTTTAACGGCGTGCGGGTAGATGGATATGGGTGCTCAAATCGGCACGAAAAATTTGCGTGGAGAAATTCTGGGACTTGTATTTCTGGCGTTGGCGATATTCGCGTCCACGAGTCTCTCGTCTTACTCGCGCCTGGACCCCTCGTTCGAAAATCCTAGTGCATATGGCTCGGATATGCACAATCTCTTGGGGCGAGCAGGAAGCTATACCGCCGGCCTCCTGTTTGCCTTGTTCGGGTTTTCCGCGTTTTGGATTCCCGTTCTCTTATTCATGACCTCGTTTCGTATGTTTGTTGGGAGGCCTTTTGTCCACAATTGGGCGGCGGTCCTCGGCTCACTGATTCTTCTGCTGGCTTCAGCCGGTCTGTTCTCACTGGGACCGCGTTCGATCACTCTGATGGACGTCGATTTTCCGGCCAAGAGTTTTGTCGGCACCATTCTCAGTCGATCCCTCACCGCTTATCTGGGAAGGTTCGGTACGTGCCTGGTATTGCTGACATCGCTGTTGGTCGCCGTTGTTCTGTGCACCAGTTTCTCTCTCGTGGGATTTTCCCATCGAACGGCCGCACTGGCCGACTCGGCGCGAGTAAGGTTGGTGACGTTTTTGATGAAGCGGTCCGAGCGGAAAAAGAAGAAACGACAGGTTTCGGAACAGGCCAAGCGCATGCCCAGGGAGAAACCGCGTGTGGTTGAGGTGGAACCGGAACCCATCGCTAAGGAAGACCCGCCGAAACAGAAGCAGCAGGCGTTTGATTTCATGCCCGAGGAAGGCAAAGGTATTATCCCGCCCCTGGAACTGCTCGATGAAACCCCGGTCCGGGAAACCAAAGTGCATCGGGAAAGCCTCGAGATGAACTCCAAGATCCTCGAGAAAAAACTACTGGATTTCGGGGTGCAGGGACGCGTGGTGGAGGTGGTGCCCGGACCGGTGATCACGATGTTCGAGTTCGAACCCGCGCCGGGAGTCAAGATCAGCAAAATAACCGGCCTTGCGGACGATCTGGCCCTGGCGCTCCGGGCTGAATCCATACGGATTGTCGCACCGCTTCCGGGAAAGGGCGCCATAGGAATCGAGATCCCCAATCCGCGCCGCGAGATCGTATACCTCAAAGAGATTCTAAGCTCGGAAACGTTTTCCAAGAGTCCGAAAGGCCTCGCCATTGCACTCGGAAAAGACATCGTCGGACATTCGGTGGTCACGGACTTGACCAGAATGCCGCACCTCTTGATTGCAGGGGCTACCGGAACGGGGAAAAGCGTTTCGCTGAACGCCATGGTGCTCAGTCTGCTGTACAGAAACAGTTATGACCGACTCCGGTTGCTTATGATCGATCCCAAACGGATCGAGCTGTCCGTGTATGAGGGGATCCCCCATCTGATTCATCCGGTGGTGACCAGCGCCAAGAAAGCCACGATCGCCCTGAAATGGGCCGTGGGAGAGATGGAGCGAAGGTACCGCCTTCTCTCGGAGTTGAGCGCGCGCAATCTCGAGGGGTACAATAAAAAGTTCCTAAAAAGCGGCCCGCCTGAAAATACGGAGGAGAAACACAGCTTTCTTCCATATATAGTAGTGGTCATCGATGAGCTGGCCGATCTGATGATGGTTTCCTCGAAGGATGTCGAGGATTCCATAGCCCGGTTGGCGCAAATGGCGCGGGCCTCCGGCATTCATCTCATACTTGCCACGCAGCGCCCTTCGGTGGACGTTTTGACGGGCGTCATCAAGGCCAATTTTCCCACCCGGATTTCGTTCCAGGTGTCTTCCAAAACCGACTCGCGAACGATCCTGGACACCAACGGCGCGGAGAAGCTTCTGGGCGCGGGCGATATGCTGTTTCTTCCTCCCGGCACTTCCAAACTGCAGCGGATTCACGGAGCCTATGTTTCCGACAAGGAAATCAGGGAAGTTGCCGAATTTCTGAAGCAACAGAGTCCCCCGGATTATGTGGCGGAGCTCGAGGAAGTGACTGGCCAAGACAGCCTTGACGCCGATGATGGGGAGATGGACGAACATTACGAGGAGGCCGTCCGAATAGTGACCGAGACTCGCCAGGCGTCGATTTCCATGTTGCAGCGCAGGCTGCGGGTGGGATACAATCGAGCGGCGCGCATGATCGAATTGATGGAACAACAAGGGATTGTGGGACCCTCGGACGGCGTGAGGCCACGAAAAGTCCTTGAGAACGGCTGATTCGGGGACTTCACATCGATGCCGAGAACTTAGCTATGGCGCGCAACGCGCATTCGACCGGACCGGTCGTTAGCTGTTTAGGAGACGATATGCCTATGTGGAGATATGGATTGACACTGGCCGCATTCTTGGTGTTGGTGTCCACGGCCTTATCCGGCGAACCCGTGGACCCAGAGGTTCTGAATTCGCTGAATCGGCATTACGCTGCCGTGACCGGGTTCTCGGCCAATTACCAGCAGGAGACCGTTACGCAGACTATGGGCGGTCCCCAGCCGATTTCCATGAAAGAGCATGCAAAAGGGAAGATCTATTTCAAGAGACCCAATCTTTTTGTGGTGGACCAAAAGGAACCGCGGCCCGAGCTGGTTATTGCGAACCAGGAGCATACGTGGTGGGTGATTCCGGACGAGAATAAGGCATACCAATATCCTCCTCAGTCCAGAACCGGAGTAATCAAGGCTCTGGATGGATTGCTGGCGGGAAAAGAGAAACTCGAGGAGTTTTTTCAAATAAGCCGGCTCGAAGCTTCCGATGTTTCCGTGACGCTGCAAATGGTCCCTCGCCAACCGAATGACGACTTCGAGCGTCTTGAAGTGCAGGTGGCGAAGCGGGATTCTAAGCTCATATCGATGAAAGTGTATTACCCTTTGGGCCAGGAAGTTCTCTTCAAGTTCGAATCCGTTCAGGAAAACGTGACATTGCCGAAGGATTTCTTCGAGTTCACGCCACCTCCCGGCGTTCAGGTTATCACGCACTAAACGCGTTTCGCCGGACGGGCGCTCCACGATTCGATTTGATTTTGTTATGTAGAATGGACGCCTTTATTTATCAAATGCTGGAGTTTTGCCGGGGCCGGGCGCTCCTGGAAAACGGCGATCGTGTTGTCGCAGCGGTTTCGGGCGGTCCCGACTCCACGGCGCTCCTCTTCGGCCTATTGGAACTCCGGGGATTGCTCGGGCTCGAGGTCACGGTAGCGCATTTCAATCACGGTCTGAGAGGGCGGGTGTCGGACCTCGAAGCGAAAATGGTTGAAATCCAGTCCGAACAGCTGGGATTGCCGGTTTATGTTGAGAAGGGCGATGTCCGATCCGAAAAAGCGATTCGGAAGCTTTCCACCCAGGAAGCCGCCAGACAGCTCCGGTACGAATTTTTGGAAAGAGTCAGACTCTCCGCTGGAGCGAACAAGGTCGCGCTGGGGCACAACTCCGACGATCAGGTCGAGGAAATGATGTTGAGGATGCTCCGTGGAGTGGGCACCGAAGGACTGGCCGGAATGCCTGCCGGGCGAGACCAGCTGATTCGCCCTCTGCTGGGGCATAGCAGGGAACAGATTGCGGATTATCTGGGCAGATATCGGATAGAATACGTGGAAGACCAATCCAACCAGGACAGGCGGTACCTCCGAAACCGAATTCGGCTGGATATATTGCCGGAGTTGAGAGCGCTTGAACCTCGTTTTTCAGACCATATGTTGTCGTTGTCGCGTCTGGCCGAGGAGGACGGGGACTACTTCCGCAGGGAACTGGAACGGGAGTGGCCCAGACTGGTTTCCTTTCAGGCCGATGGGCTGGTCATCCTCAATCGGGGCGTGTTGAACGATTTCTTGCCGGCGCTTGCGTCCCGGGCGGTACGAAAAGCCCTGCAATGGGTCAAGGGAGACCTGAGGCGGTTCAGCCTGCGGCATGTGGATCAGATTATTCGGCTTGCGTCCGGTGAGCGCGTCAACGTCCACCTGGACCTTCCCGACGGCGTTTTTGTCGAAATCGAGTATCACCGTCTTGTCGTGGGAATCCAACCGCCGTACGCGCACCCTTATGCACTGAGAATGGACGGATTGGGTTCACAAACGATTGCTCCGATTCGATCGGTTCTCGCCCTCGAGGCGGGGGGAAGCGGTCAAGAATTCGAGAACCCTTGGTCCGAGCGCTTGAACGCCGATGCGTTGAGGTTCCCGTTGCAGGTCCGGTCCTACCGGCCGGGAGATCGGATGCGACCCGTTGGACTCGGCGGGAGTAAGAAAGTCAATGACCTTTT